>NZ_JBOFOR010000099.1:0-6069 GCF_051659545.1 Romboutsia sp.
TACAGGAATAATAAATATAGATTCATCAGGAACAGGAGTTAATGTAAAAGAAGGAACAGCAAAAAATTATGGAACGATAAATTCTGGTGTAGGTTATGGAAGTTATATTTCAAGCACAGGTAAATTTTATAATCACGGATATATTTATGTAGATTCAGGTTATGGAATTTATGGAATAGATAAATCTGAAATAGAAAATCATGGACAGATAAAAATTAAATTAGCTTCTGGCACTGGAATTTATGTTTCAGGAGAATCCCAAGCAAAAAATTATGGAAGTATTTATGTTGAAACAGGAAAAGGAGTAAGTGTAGAAAATAGTTCTGGACTTTTTGTAAATGAAAGTACAGGAATAATAAATATATTAAATTCACTAGGAACAGGAGTCAATTTAAAAGAAGGAACAGCAAAAAATTATGGAACAATAAATGCAGCAGCTGGTACAGGAATATATGTATCAGGTGTAAATTCTAATTTCAGAAATGAAAGTTCAAGTGGTTCAGTAGGAATAGTAAATGTTACAACAGGTACAGGAGTTAATATATATGATGCAAGTAGATTTGATAACTACGGAGTTATCAATGTAAACGCTAAAGGTGTTGGAGTAAATATAGGAACTGGAGGTATTTTTTCTAATACAGGAAATATCTATGTAAATACAGAAGGTTTTGGAGTAAGAGCAATCTCTACAACTGTGGCAATAGATTTTGAAAATAGAGGAAATATAATATTAAAAAATATAGGAACTGGGACAGCTTACGGGATGTATGGACAAACAACAGGTGGAAATATAACAAATTATGGAAATATAATTTCTGCTTCAGATTCAACTAAAGTTGCAACTGCAATGAGTTCGAACACTTCAGAGTTGTTTAATAAAGGAAATATATATTTAATATCAACAAGTGCTACAACTGTAGGGATGGACACGTCTGTAAAAAATATTTTCAATGAAGGTTCAATAACAATATATTCTTCTGGAAATTATTCTTCAGCAGGATTGAGAGTTACTACAGGGACAGCAAATAATTATGGCACCATAATAATGGTTAATAAAGCAGACGGTGTAACAGGTCAGTTTAGTAATATAAATAATAAACAAGTTATTGGAATACATATTGTTGGAAGAGGAATGCTTAATAATGGAAGTATGGACGGGACAAAAAAAGGTGTTATATATGTTATAAGTACTGGTGGAAATGCCATGGGAATGTACCAGACTACTCAGCAAGGTGTTATGACAAATTTTATGAATAATTATTCTGGTTCTCAAATATATTTATCTAGCGTGTCTGGAGTTACTCATGGAATGTACTCTGATCAATCAGACAGTCAGATAATAAATTATGGTGGCATTTACACAGTTCAAAGCTCCACTGGAAATATAGTTGGAATTATAGTATGGAGAGCTGAATCAAATCATCAACTTATAAATTCAGGGATAGTAAATCTTTCTGCCAAAGGAACTGGAATTGTGAAAGGTCTCAGAACCTACGCAGGATATATCTATAATAATTCTGGTGCTATTGTAAAAATAAATACAGAAGAAGGAGAAGCAACAGGCATAGATGTTGCATATAATGTGACATTACTTGAAAATGAAGGAAAAATAGAAGTTTATACCAGAAATGGTTTAGCAAGTGGTATAAATACATCAGCTGGAACTATTTATGCAGGAATAAATTCTGATATTTCTGCAACAGGATCTAATGACACAGTTGGAATAAGAGGAAACGCTTCTACTGTTTATAATTACGGAAAAATAGAAGTGATTTCAACAGGAGGAAAAGCTTATGGAATAAGTTCCACATCAGGGTCAGTAAATAATTATAGTATAATAAAAATAACTACAACAGATGGTGTTGTAGGGTCTGGGATTTTTAAAACATCCACAGGTACAATTTATACAAATGGAAATATCACTTTAAATGGTGCTGGTCACAATTATGGAATATTAAATACTGCGGCAGCAGGAATACAAAATTATGGAAAAATAAAGGTATTATCTTCTGCAGGCGATGCTATTGGAATATACTCTCCAACAGGAGCAATTTATAATTATGGAGAAATAGAAGTAATTTCCACTGGATTAAAAGCTTATGGGATAAGTTCAACATCAGGTTTAGTAAATAATTATAATATAATAAAAGTAACAACAACAGATGGGGTTGTCGGTTCTGGAATTTTAAATACATCTTCAGGAACAGTTTATACAAATGGAAATATTACTATAAATGGTGGTGGTCATAATTATGGAATATTAAATACTACAACTGCAGTAATACAAAATTATGGCAAAATAAATATTAATTCTTCTGCAGGCGATGCTATTGGAATATATTCTCCAACAGGAGCAATCTATAATTATGGTGAAATAGATGTTATTTCATCAGGATTAACAGCTTATGGAATAAGTTCTACATCAGGGCTAGTAAATAATTATAATATAATAACAGTAATGACAACAGATGGAATCACAGGTATTGGAATTTTCAATACATCATCAGGTACAGTTTATTCAAATGGGAGTATTAATCTAACTGGTGCTGGTCATAATTATGGAATATTAAATATTTTAACAGCAGTAATACAAAATTACGGATCAATAAATATTGCTTCTTCTGGTGGAAATTCTATTGGAATAATAGCTTCTGGGGCAGGAGCAGTTATTAATGGTAACAGTGGAAGTGTTACGGTTGTTGGAAATCAAAATTCAAATGCAAGTTATGAAACTATTGGAATATATTCTCCAACAGGAAAAATATATAATTATGGAATTATCAATGCAACATCATCTTTCAGTGATTTTACATATGGAATAAAATCAAATGGGAGTGATCCAATAATTAATATTGGTTCAATATATGTCTCAGGAAAGAAAATTGGATATGGACTTTATGAATATGGAACTGCAAATATTTCAAATTATGGTTGGATTGAAGGTAAAGGTACATCTGAAAAAGAATTTGTAGTATATGTCTCCGCAACATCTCTTCTAACAACTTTGCCAACATTTACAAATGAAGTTGGCGGAACAATTTATGTGAGTGGTTCAAATAGTTATGGAATCTATAATGTTTTTGGATATGACATATATAATAAAGGTTCAATATATGTAAGTGGAGCAAATTCTTATGGTATTTTTTCAAGAAATTACGTAAATAATAGTGGGACTATTAATGTTTATGGTAACAACAGCGGTGGAATATTTGCAGATGGCTATCAATCTATGGTTAAAAACGATGGAGTTATTTATCTTAACGGGTCAAATCAGACTGGAATTATATTGAAAGATCTTGCCACTTTATATAATGGTGACAGAGGTATTATCATTATTGGAGCACCTGCAAATAATAACATATATGTTATTGGTATTACTCCAGGTATCAATGTAGGTTGTGGGTCTTCTACTAATGAAGGAACAATTTCAGTTGAAGGTGGAGGACTAGGAGTAAGAGTTGGTCCATCATGTGGGACTTATTCAAACAATGGAAATATTTATGTAGAACATGGGATTGGAATATATGTTAGCGGTGGAACAGGAAATAATAATGTAGCAGGAAATATAATAATAACAGGAACTGGTACTGGAATTCTAGCAACTGATTCTGCCATAGTAAATAATAAAGGTAGTATTCAAGCTGGAATTGGAGTTGGGATAGATTCTCGGTCAGGTGCATATGTTAAAAATGAAGGGACAATTAGCGCTGATTCTGGGACAGGAATAATAGCTAAAGATGTTGGTACTCTTGTTGAAAACTACGGAGCAGTAAATGTTACTGGAAATGGAACTGGAATATATGGTTATAGTCAATCAAAAATCATAAATTATTTTGATATAAATATTTCAACTTCTGGTACTGGAATAAAAGCATTTGGTGCTTCCACTGTTTTGAATTATGGAGATATAAATGTCACTGCAAACGGAATAGGAATTTATGCTATTGATTCAAATACAAAAGTTATAAATTATGGAGTAAAAATTGATGGAGTGTCACCAACTAGTATAAATATAGATGGTGCTAGTGGAAAAGGAATAGCATTGGAACCTGGCTCAACTTTAGTGAACTATGCAGTTATAAATGTTAATAATATTTCTGGGACTGGAATATATTTAAACAACAGCACACAAGTTTATAACTATGGAAAAATTTTTGTTAATTTAGGGACTGGAATAAATGCCGTTGGAAATAATTCTTCTTCTATAACACTTATGGATACTGTTGAAGTAATAGGAGGAGTTGGTATTTTAATATATTCTTCCTCTGGTGCTTCTACTTCTCAATACCCACCAAGTTTATATTTTACACAAATTGATGTTTACAATGGAGAAGGAATTGTTTTAAGACGCTATGGTCGTTATAGTTGGGCTCATGCTATTTTAACATTAAATGGCAATATAAATGTGAATGGGGATAATTCTGTTGGAGCAAAAAATATTCAACCTCAATTTGTTACGAATATTGTTCAGAGAATAGAGAATAATGGAATAATAAATATTTTAGGGAATCAATCAATAGGAATATGGGCAGCTGATTCATACAATGGGTCAATAAAAACTTTTGCGGATAATAAAAATATAGTTTATGTAACAGGGTCTTCATCAAGTGCTTTAAAAGCACAAGGAGATGGAAATACAAATGTAAACAATTTTGAAAGTGGAAATTTATATGTATCAGCAAAAAATGGAGGAACAAGTTCTATTGGAATAAATTATTCAAGTGGTGTTGGTTCTGGGATAAATCTTGGGAATATAATTCTTGAACAAGAATCATCAATTGGAATATATAATTATTCATCTAGCACAAATATTGATAATCAAGGTTCAATATATACTCTGGCAGACTCAGCTAATGGAATATACTCAAGAGGAGGTCTTGTTGAAAATTTTCAAAATTCTAATATTTATGTAGGATCAGACTCAACTGCTATATCAAAAGCTAATGCAATATTTATAATAGGCGGAACAGCAAATAATTTTGGAAATATTTATGTTAATTCAAACGTTGTTGCTGGTTCTACAGAAAACATAGACGGGTCTGCTGGGATTCATGTGGCAGCAGCTTCAGGTAACTCAACAGGTATAAATAAAGATACAGGAAATATTTATGTAGTAGGAAATTTTGGAACAGGCATGTTCGCAAGAGAGAATATGTCTACGGTTTTAAATTATGGAAATATTACAGTTTCTAATGCAAAAAATTCTATAGGAATGTTAGCGATAAATGGAGCTGTTGCAATAAATAACGGAAATATTTATGTCTATTCTCCTTCTACGGCGATGAATATTGGTGAAGGTTCAGTTGGGATGAAGGTTATGAACGGAGGATCTGCTACAAATAATGGAAATATTTATGTGGATGGAAAAAATGGTACAGGAATATGGATTGACGGTGCAGCATCATTTGCACAAAACAATGGACAAATTATAGTACGTACATCAGCAGGATTAAGTGGTTCAGTCGGAGTTCATGGAGAAAATGGTGGGGTTATAACTGTTGGATCAGGAAGCACTATAGATGAAAATGGGAATCTATCTCCTTATTCAGCTTTTAGAACTTACGGAAGTGGAGTTGATGTAAAACTTTACACTGGAAATAAAGAAGAAGATGAAAAAGACGGAACACTTGTAGAAGATGATAAAGGCAACAAATTATTCTCAGTTGATAATGCAACAGTTGTTAACCAAACATTTATGAGAAGTAGCAAAGAATTCAATATCAATAATTTTGGTAAAGGAAAGTTTGTAATGGGTGGTTATGGAATGCTAATGGCTCCAAAAGTTTCAGGAGATATTTATGTAGCACCAGATACGGTAGCTCTTTACAAACAGCATGGAGAAAATAGATCAGCTATACTTTCTTACGAAAACGAAAGCGGATGGTTTACTGCAAATGTTAAATCTTACTCGATATTCTTTGACGCTTCATATACTCAATCATCTTCAGGAATGTCGGTAACTCTTATCTTGGATAAGAAAAAATATTCTGATGTTTTGAAAGATGATAAAGAACTTGGAGATTATTTGGATAGAAATTATTATGATTCAGATAATAAATCTAAAGACGC
>NZ_JBOFOR010000100.1:0-7495 GCF_051659545.1 Romboutsia sp.
ATATCTAAAGTCGGGTACATACTTTTAATATCATCTATTATTCCATTTTGTACTAAACCTATATATTCATCATATGTTTTATTTTTATCTGGAATTGTATTAAAACTTATATTTATCACATTATACTTGTTTAAATGTTCATCATAACTATCTGATTTACTTATCTTAAATAATCTTTTGTAATTCTCCAAGCATTTGTTTGTATTTAAATATACAGCCACTAATTTCACCTCCGTACAATTAAAATCATTTTAATTTTAATTTTTAACTTAGCTAATAATAATTATAACATTAAATAAGATTCGGTTTAATAAAAACTTTAACTTATGATACATTATTTAGCTACTGCATAGAATTAGGTCTATATGGAAAAGAATTAGTAGCTATAGATGGAACTAAATTAGAGGCATCTGCATCTAAAAGAAAACATTACAGTAGAAACAAGTTAGCAAAAATGAAAGAGCTTTCAAAATCTAAGATTAAAGAATACTTCCATGAAATCAGTGTATTAGATAAAGCAGACGATAAATATGAAGACAAATGTAACTTATCTAGAAGCAATATTAAGGAACTAACTAAAAAGTTAGACTATTACCTTTATTTAGAAAAACAAATGGATGAAAGTAGAGAAAATGAAATTAATTTGACTGATAAAGATGCTAAAACTGTTAAATTTGGTGAACATCAAGGAACAGACGTAGGTTATAATGTCCAAGCGGTTGTGGATTCTAAGAATAAATTAATAACGACATTTGAAGTAAGTAATTTTTCAGCAGATCAAGGTCAGTTATATAGTATGTCAAAAAATGCTAAGCAAGTTTATGAAGTTAAAGAATTAGAAGTATTAGCAGATAAAGTATATTTTGATAGTAATGATATAGCAAAGTGTGACTTAGAAAATATAATTACTTATGTTTCTAAACCTGTATATTCAAATCAAATTGATGATAGCAGATACTTTTCTAACAAATTCAAATATAACAAAGAAACAGATACATACACTTGTCCAGAAGGAAAAACACTATTTTAAAAAATGAAGAAAGCTGATACTAAATCAAAAAACATATGAATCCTAGTGCATGCAATGAATGTATTAATAGAATCAAATGTACTAACTCAAAGTCAGGAAGAAGTATAACTAGAGATGAACATAGTTATACTATAGATGATATGGTTTATAGAATTAATAGAGATAAAACTAAATATGCTCAAAAAAAATCTATAGTAGAGCACCCCTTTGGAACATTAAAAAGAAGTATGAATTTTACTTATTTACTTCTTAGAAATTCAGAAAAAGTTAAGGGTGAAGTTAGTCTTACCTTTTTTGCATATAATTTAAAAAGAGTAATAAATATCTTAGGGGTTAAAGAGATAATAGCATCTCTTTGTTCTATTTTATATAAACTAAAAATTGAGCTAGATTATATATTTTGTAATCTAGCTCAAAATTATAACATCAAAAGTTAATTTTCGCACAATCTGCCGGGGGAAATTCTGAGACACGCAGTGGCTCAGTTGCTAACTACTTTTTAATAATTACATTTGTTTCTAAATCTATTACTGTATTTGCTTTTTTTAGAAAGTCTAATCCTAATAATCCATTTACTCTGTCTTGTGGATCTATCTCTCCAAAATCTATTTTAAAATCAGTTAAGTATATATCATTGCAGCTTACTTTATCTATTCTTTTCCTTAATGAGCTACACATACCACCACCTAGACCATAAGCATTTACAATTTCATCATCTAGCGCGATTTCGGTATCTAACATTTCAAGAAATATAGGCGATATTATAGAGTGCGATGCCCCTGTATCTACTATCACATCATTTACAACAACTTCTTTTTCTTCATGTTTTATGGTTAATGTAGTATAAAGTAATCCATGTTTATATTCTAAATTAGCCATCTATATCTTACCTCTTATTCCTATATACTTTACTATTTGTATTTCTAAAACTTCTTTTGATGTACTGTATATATACTGACCTTGTTTACATTTCATATGTTCTTTCATTGCTTCTTTTCCATCATTTATTACTTTTATTAAAGATATTTCATCAACTATTTCTTTGTCATTTTCTATATGTGAATCTACAACTTGAAACTTCACAAAAGAGTTTGGGTACATACTTCTTACTTCACTCCATTTCATACGATCACCTCTTTATAGTTTAGGTTGCGAAATATAATAAATTTCCCTATATTTCACAACTATGTTTTTTTGATGGAAACTAGGTTTCCCTCTTAGGTTTATAGCTAAGTCACATCAAGGGGTTTTGAGTGAATTCTAATGTTTTTTCACTCAAATTGTTCAACCTCCTTAATCGGTCATTGGAAATTTATAGTTAATATATTTACTTTTATCTATACTCTATATCATATCCCTTTGAAACTACAATCCTGCTACACATTGAAGTTTAACTTGTTCCATTACATCCTCTATAGCCTTTTCACTTTTGTTTGGTGGATAATCATACTTTTTTAATAGCTTCTTAATATGCATTCTCATCTTAGCTTGAGCTTGCTTTCTCTCATGCCAAGCTGGACACATATTTGCCTTAACTGTTTTTGTAAGGTCTTTTGCTATCTTTATTAAAATATCATCCTCCATAGTAGCTATTATATCTGGATCTGCTGTTAATAGATCAAAAAATGCTTTTTCTTCATAAGTTAAATCTATTGCATCTCCTGATTCTATTGCTGCTAGTAATTCATGCTTAAACTCTATTAATGCTTCTAATATTTCAAATACGTCTTTTTCGTCATTACGGTTGTTGTATTGCTCTATTATCTTTTGTAGCTTTTCACTGAAAGCTCTACTTACTATAATGTTCTTCTGTTTTACTTGTTCCACTTTGTCTTTCATAGCTCGCATTAGTATGTTTGCTGCTATATTCTTTTGTGGTAGGGCTTTTAGTTTGTTTATATTTTCTTCATTTAATAAGTCAAAGGTTTCTTGTGAGCCTGCACTTGTTAGGACTATTACTTCGTCTCCTACTATAGCTTCTTCTAACATTCTTGATATTCTAGCGTTTACTTCTTTTAGGTCTGGTGTTCCTATTCTGGTTGTTTTCATAATGAAAGATCTTACTGCCATGAAGTATGCTATTTCATCTTTTGTTCTTTTTGATAGTAGTGCTGTACATATTTTATATACATCTTTTAGTTTTTTGGTTTGTTCCATAAAGATGTTTTTTCTTTGCTCTATAAACTGGACAAACTCTGCTCCATCTCTTATTAGTGTGTATCTTGCTTTATCACTATCTCCAAAGAATTCTTCATAATTAAATTGATGGAATTCATTTCTTAGTATTTCTAGTATATCAAGTGCTATTAATTTAGCTTCATCATTTTCTTGTATTTTATCTTGGTCTCTGTTTGTGTAGGTCTTTAGTGCTTCAAATAATTCTTTTTTTAGTCCTATATAGTCAACTACTAGTCCTCCACTTTTACCAGGGTATACTCTGTTTACACGCGCTATTGCTTGCATTAGGTTGTGAGCTTTCATTGGTTTGTCTATATACATGGTGTCTAGAGATGGTACGTCAAATCCTGTCAGCCACATGTCTACTACTATTACTATTTTGAACTCACTGTTTAAATCTCTAAATTCCTCTTCTCGTTCTTTTTGATTTTTCTTTGTTCCTATTAGTTTTGCCATTTCTTCGGCATCTTGGTTATTTGTAGTCATGACCATTTTGACTTTATTTTTCCAGTCTGGTCTTTGTTCTACTAATTCTTGATACATCATGTAGGCTGCGCATCGAGAATATGCAACTATCATGGATTTTCCTGCTACTAGGTTTTCTCTATCTTCATAGTGTCCTATTATGTCTTTGACTACTTGTTTTATTCTATCTTCATCACAGATTATTTGCTCCATACGAGACATTTGCTTTTGACTTTGCTCTACTATATAGTCTTCTACTCCTTCATGTACTTGCATGTTGTAGTATTCATTATCTATTAAGTCCATTTGGTATTTATCAAGTTTTACTTTTGCTAGTCTTGATTCATAATAGATTTTTACAGTTGCTCCATCTTCTACTGCTTGTGTCATATCGTACACATCTATTAAATCACCAAACACTCCATATGTTGATTTATCAGTAGTTTCTATAGGTGTTCCTGTAAATGCTATATAAGTTGAATTTGGTAGAGATTCTCTTAAAAATTCGTGAGCTGATCCAAAGGTATCGTATAGCTGTCCGTCTAAATCATTTCTATCTGTTATTACTATTATAGTAGGGTTGTTTAGTTCATTATGTTTTACTAAGTTTCCTGCTAGGAAAGTCATTGAAAAACTTTTACCACTACCTTGAGTATGCCACACTACCCCTGCTCTACCATCATTTTGTACTGCGTGTACTACTGAGTTTATGGCTTTTTTCATACCGTAGATTAAGGTATCTAGGTTTTTGTAGTCTATGGCGAATAAGTCTAGGATTTCTTCATTTCCTTCAACTTTTTTCCATGCCATAAATCTATCTATTGGTGCAGTTATTGTACCTGCTTTTGTATTTACTCCATCACTTATTACTAGAAAAGCGTTGTAGTAAAATAGTGAAGGTATATGGACTTCTTTGTAGTTCATTAGTTGCTTGTAGGCATCTTCAATATCTACTTCTTCACGAACTGTGTTGTATTCAGTTTCTCCGTTTATGAAGTCTGTTACTTCTACTCCTTCTGTAAGGTATTTGTGGAATAGTTTGTTGTTGGTGAATACGTCATTGGTTTCAAAGGTACGTATTTTTCTTATTGCTTCTTTTATTGAGCTTTGTGGTATTTCTTTATTTATGTTTATAAGAGATTCTTCTAGTTTATCTAATAGAAGAACTTCTTTGTTATCTCTAGTTAAGTTGCTGCCATTTATATATGTGTAGTCAATGTCTGTTAGGTATTCTATGACTACATTTTCTAGGCTTTCTTCTGTAAACATTGTTTTCTCCCTAGGTTAAAAGTTTATATTATAATTATATCGAATTTTGGACAAAAATAAAAGCTAGTCATTAGACTAGCTTTAAATTGCAATTTATATTATTTTAATTTTTGGCTTATATCCACTATATGTGGACCAACTTAAAACTCCATCATGTTGTAATCTTCCAATAAGTATACACGGATGTATTTTCATAGATTTAGAAAAATCAATTATGCTAGTTATTGATGTATGTCCTTTTAATTTAAATTTCATATATTCATCATCTGGTATTAACCAATTTCTAGCTATATTATCAGCTTCATCTTCTAGTATTAATTTGTCTTCATCTTGCATATGAAAGTCTTTGCTATCATGCTCTACTATATGTGCTATTTCATGCATTAATGTAAACCAAAATGAATCTGCTCTCTTTCCTTTTAGTGTTAATTGTATTATTGCTTGTTTTCCTTCGTTTATCCACTGCGTTGCACCGATTACATTTGTATTCGGAAACTTTTCTACTAAAACAAGTGCTATACCACATTGTGCTAATAACTCTACTAATTCAGTATGGAACTCATCTTGAGTTTTTAGTGTCAATTCTTTTATTTTATCTATTGATAATTTAAGTTTTTCTAAATTAAATATTTTTGTATTTATATTTTTTGCCTTTAGCTCTCCTTCTTTAAGCCAAGAAGCTAATGCGTACTCACATCCATTTAGTTTAAGTTGTTTTCTACATGCAACATTCATATCTGTTATATTACTAATATCCTCTGTATTATAGAGTTTTCTTAAGTTTATTACTTTCTTATTCCTAGCCTCTGAACTTTTGCCTTTAATTTTATCGACTCTTCCTATTTTAGCTATATGAGAATATGGTATTTTAGAAAGTATTTCTAACTCATCTATACTTACTGCTTTATCAAAATTCACACTAGTTATTCCATTCTTATTCACTATTTTATTGGCTAAATCAAATAAGCTAGTTCTTTTTTCTTTATCTAATATTTTGTCTTGTATCTTTTTTTCTAAGATATCAACTATATACATATTATCCACTTCTTTAAATGGTGCAAATTCACCGTATACCTTAGACAGTGACTTCAAGTCTTTAGCTGATAATATTCCTACTTGATAGTCTGTATCTTTAAACTTTTTAACTATATCAGTAGCTTCCTCTCTAGTCATTTCTGATACTAAAGTTCCTTGGCTACCTATGTTTCTTACGTATAGACATATAATACTCATTTATACCACCTCCTCTATAACCCTTCTAATTATATATTCACTAAATGTAATTTCAATACCTTCACAATTCGTAGGTATATTTTGTAAATGTTTTATTAAATCTAGTACATATTAACTTTGAATATCTAAATTTGCTACATGTATATAATGATTCAATAAAGTCATTTCTAAGCTTTCATCATCTTCTATATTTTTAATCAATATTTCTGCTAGTTTTTCTCTATACTTTGATGGATTATTTATGATTTCCCAAATATAATTTTCAAACTTAAGACCTTGACTTTGAGGTAACTTATCTATCCACTCTCTAAGACTTAAAGCATAAGATATATTTCCATTGGTCTTGTATATATTTTGATGAGTATAGAAATTTAATATAGCATCTATTCTAGACCATATTTGTATTTCTATTCTAAAGCTCTTTGGGTTATTCATAAAGTATATATGTACACCCCTATATCCATCATCCTTAGATTTAGGCGTTTCTCTAAAATCTATACTTTCTATTTTATAATTTTTACTAGTTGCTATTTCTTTAATATAAGCTATTATATTGTCAACATTATTATCTGTTACAATTCTAATACCTACTATATCATTAAGAACTTTTTTTATAGCTCTTTTTTTCCCTAAGTTTTTGTTCCATTTCTTTTTAATTGAATCTATTGTTTTAGTCCTACAGCTTATATTATCAATTGTGCTTATCATACTATCTAACTTTTGGATATCTTTGTTGGATATATACTCTAGTATTTTTTCGAGTACTGTATCAAATCCAATTTGTTCTTCTACTTTTTCATTACAATGTTCACAATATACTTTTCTTTTTTTCTGTATTCATATATAGTACCTCCTATTCAAATAATTCATCCTCATGAAATGATATACAAACTAATTCTTCTGGAGGATTGTATCTGATTTTTATGTATATATTAATGATATCCTCTTTATCTAGCTCAAATCCGTATATGAACTTCCACACATCTCCTTTTAATCTTTGATTATGGTCGTTTTCTGGACCACCTATGTGGTGTTCTTTGTTTAAGTCTAGTAGTATATCTTTTATATCTTCTATTTGAAATCCATATTCTTCTATGAAGTTTGCATTCTTGTGCTATATATTATTGCCATCAATTAGAGGCATTTATGCTAATATAATATGTACGTACAAAAATAAAGAGAAATTTGTATTGTTGTATTAATTTTTTTAAAAATAAAAGCTAGTCTAAAAGACTAGCCTAAAAAATTTATACATACTTTCAAATAAATTACTACTATACTGGTTAATATCATCAATATTTATCAAATTATATTTATTCT
>NZ_JBOFOR010000101.1:0-24413 GCF_051659545.1 Romboutsia sp.
AACAACTTTAAGGTAGTAGTGGCGAAGACACCGTCTATTTTGCTTGGCTTTGTAACAACCTCTGATTATATCGTTTAGGTGTGATTAAGTCGTTAGCCACCAAGAATCCCTCTGCTTTAGCTGTAGGGAGTGTGTCAAGGTATTCTTTGTTATATTCAATAAATCAGCAACTTCCATAGGTGTAAGAGAAGACTTTAAATCCATAATATTACCTCCAGTTATTTATTATATACATATATTAACATTGTATAAATTTAAAAAATAGTTTTCTTTTGTAAAAATATGTACCAAAATTTACTTAACAAAGGCAATGAATATATAATATAGGCAGTACAATTAGTATATGGTAATATATAGTAATATATGATAAAAAGGGGAAATGGAAATGGAAATTCAGATAAAAGAAGTAATAGAGATTGTGTTTTTATCATTAAGAGTAACAATTACAGCGACAGTAATAGCTACTACTATTGCATTAGTATCAAGTATTTTCATATACTTAAAGAGCTTTAAGTTTAAAAAATATCTTATAACAATAATAAATTCATTTATGAGTACTCCACCCGTAGTTATGGGTCTATTAGTTTATCTCTTATTATCAAGAAAAGGTCCCCTTGGAAGTTTTAATCTTTTATTTACACCAACAGCAATGATAATAGCACAAACTATACTTATGATTCCTATTGCTATGACTTTAATAATTGATACCTTGGAACAATTCGGTGAAGAAATTTTAATAACTTGTAAAATACTTCAAATTAATAAAAGGGAAACTATAAAAATATTTATTAGAGAAATAAGAAATCACTTAATAACAGTAGTTATAGCTGTATTTGGAAGAGGAATATCTGAAGTTGGTGCTGTAATGTTAGTAGGTGGGAATATAAGAGGTAGTACAAGAGTAATGACAACTTATATTTCCTTGTCTACATCTATGGGTAATTTTGATGAATCATTAGTCATAGCAGCAATACTTTTAGCCATATCATTAATGTCTACTACTTTCATTAAAACATTACAAAAATACCTATAAGGAGATTAAATATTTATGATAACTATAAAAAAATTAGTTAAAAATATAAAAAATCAACAACCTTTAAAAATAGATAATTTAGAAATAGAAGATGGACACATATACTCTATATTAGGACATAATGGATGTGGTAAAAGTACGTTAGTAAAAATATTATATAATATAAATGAATTTGATGAGGGAAGTATAAATATAAATAATGAGGGTTTTAGTGAAACTATTGTGCATAAGTATATATCTTATAATCCTCAACGATGTCATTTTTTATTGGGGACATTAAAAGATAATTTTGAGTATTTATACAAATATAGT
The DNA here is from genome assembly GCF_051659545.1 of Romboutsia sp. Taxonomy (GTDB): domain Bacteria; phylum Bacillota; class Clostridia; order Peptostreptococcales; family Peptostreptococcaceae; genus JBOFOR01. The sequence goes on from NZ_JBOFOR010000101.1 coordinate 1,346, forward strand.
AAAAATGAGAATCTATTGAGTAAAAACAGATTAAATGAATTACTAGTTGAATTCAATTTAGAACATAAACTTCAAACTAACATAAAAAAATTATCAGGAGGAGAGCAAGCAAAAGCTCAATTTATTCGAACTTTAATAATGAATAAAGATATTTATATATATGATGAGCCTACAGCAAATATGGATTTTACAACTACAAAAAAGGTAGAAAATAAGCTATCTCAACTAAAAGATGATAAAAAGACAGTTCTATTAATAACTCATGACTTCATGCAGGCGAAAAGATTAAGTGATTATATTATATTTATGGATAACTTAAATTTAGTGGGAAAATTTAAGACCAATGATTTTTTCAATAATGGTTTTATAAAAGATACCTTATAATAAGGTGTCTTTTTTATGCTTAAGGAAATTATATTGCCTAAAAAACTGTGGATAAGATGATATACTCAAGCGAAGCGAATTTTTATATTAAATTTAGGTTAAGTTTAATACTGTTTAGTCATGTTTTATCACAATTAAAACAACTTAGTTGACTTGTGTATATTGCGTTGCTACTATTTAAATTAGGATATGATTTAACAAGGAGGAAAAGTGTATTATGAGTTGTAAAAAGAAAATTTTAGGAATATTAATGACAACAATGTTATCTTTATCTATGGTAGCATGTTCGTCAACAGAAAAAAAAGATGAAGCAAAGCAACCAGAAGCTAACAAAGTTAAAGAAATAACATTAGTAACGACAACAAGTCTAGAAGATACAGGATTTTTAGAAGCTACATTAGCAGATTTTGAAAAAAAAAATGGTGTTGATATTAAAGTAGTTGCAAAAGGAACAGGAGAAGCTTTAGAATTAGGAAAAAGTAAAGATGCAGACCTATTATTTGTACATGCTAAGCAAAAAGAAGAAGAGTTTATAAAAGAGGGATACGGCAATGATAGATACGAAATAATGTATAATTACTTTGTATTAGTAGGACCACAAAATAATGAAAATACAGATAAAATAAAAGAAATGAGTGTTACCGATGCTCTTAAATACATAAAAGAAAATAATTTGAAATTTATATCTAGGGGAGACGAGTCTGGAACTCATACAAAAGAATTATCATTATGGGAAAAATCAGGCGTAGAAAATAAATTTGATAACTATAAAGAGTCAGGACAAGGTATGGGTGCGACATTAGCTATGGCTAATGAAATGCAAGCTTATACTTTAACCGATATTGGAACATATTTAGCTATTAAAAAAGAAAATAAAGATTTAGATATTGTAATAAATTCTGATGAGACTTTGAAAAATATTTATAGTATAGTATCTATATCAAATTTACCTAAAGAGAAAGAAGAAATAACTAATAAATTAATAGAATACTATAAATCAGATGCTATGAAAAGGAAGATTAAAGACTTTGGTGTTGATAAATATGGAGAGCCTTTATTCTTTATATTTGAATAGTAAAAAAGCATGGAAATTTTAAGTGATTGTTTACTTAAGATTACTATGCTTTTTTTATTAAAAGGTGTATTACTCAATGCACCTTTAGACTATACTGTGTTAAAATATAGTTAAATGTATGTTTTGACTATACAAATATTAAAGTTAGAAATATTAAGTATTCATAATAAACGTACTAATAATTAGAAAATGCTATGTATTTTAAAGGGGATTTTATATGAAAACTGTGGGTGTAATAGTTCCATACGAGGAAATGGGAGAACAAATTAAAGAAATTGGAAAAAGACTAGATGTTAAAATAATTTACAAACTAGGAGAAACAAGTAGTGCTAAAGAAGTAGCTAAAAATTTGCAGGATAATTATAATGTAGATGCAATAATTGCTAGAAATCCAATATGCTACTTTGTTAGAAATGAATTGGATGTTCCTGTAATAAGTTTAGATATTACTAGATTTGATTTAATAAGAGCTATTTCTAAGATAGAGGAGTCAAAAAAAATTGCATTTTTTTATGTAGAAGAAGATGAAACAAAATATGGGTATAATTTATCTGAAATAAAACAAATTTCAAATAGAGATGTTGAACTAATAACAATTGATGAAAATAACTTTGGTAAGAAATTTAAAGAAAACTTAAAAAATTGGAATAAAATTATGAAAGAAAAAAAGTGTAATGCACTTGTTACTTCTACTACAAGTATATATGAATACTTTATTGGTAAAGATTTTCAAGTAGAATATATTGATACAGATAAGTATGAAGTACAAAAAGTTATACTAGATACAATTAATGCAATAAATATAAGAAATAAAGAAATTAATTATATAAAATATATAGAAGGTGTATTAAATAGCACAAGAGATGGAGTAATTGTAGTAAACAATGGAATAATAAATGTATTTAATAAAAGTATGTTAGATTTGACAGGACTAAATAAAAAAGAAGTTATAAATCAGCCATACGAACAAGTATATAAAAAATCTAACTTAGTAAAAGAAATATTAAATAAAAATAGTAGTAATATTGTTGAACATAATGGAGTTAAGTACTCTGTACAAAAGCGTTATATACCACTTAATGGAAATGAAAAATGTGAGGTTATAAATATACTTAACATACCAAACATTCAAAATATAGAACAGAATATTAGAAGAAAATTATATCAAAAAGGATTTGAAGCTAAAAAACACTTTAATGAGATAATTACCTTAGACACAAATATGATTGAAGTAAAGAAAAAAGTATTAAAGTATGCAAAAACTAACAGTAACATTTTAATATTAGGTGAAAGTGGTGTTGGGAAAGAACTTTTTGCTCAGAGCATACATAATGAAAGTAACTATAGTAATGGACCATTTGTTGCTATTAACTGTGCAGCTTTACCTGAAAATTTACTCGAAAGTGAGTTATATGGATATGAGGAAGGAGCCTTTACAGGTGCTAAAAAAGGAGGGAAACAAGGTCTATTTGAGCTATCACATAATGGTACACTTTTTCTCGATGAAGTTGGAGAATTACCACTTACACTCCAATCAAAATTATTAAGAAGTATACAAGAAAAACAAATTTGCAGAATTGGTGGAGATCGTATTATTCCCATAAATAATAGAATAATATGTGCAACTAATATTAATTTAAAAGACAAAGTAAAGGATGGAAGCTTCAGAGAAGATTTGTATTATAGGATTGATGTATTACATGTAATTATTCCATCACTAAGAGAAAGAAAAGAAGATATTGTTATATTAGCTAAGAATATTTTACAAAATAAAGGATTTAAGATAAATAAAGAAATAAGTATAGCAAATTATCAGTTAGAATACTTAAAAAAATATGACTGGCCAGGTAATGTAAGACAACTAGAGGCTTTTATTGAAAGGTTAGCAGTAATGACTGAAGATGATTTTATTGATGATATTGTATTTTTTGAACTATATTTTGAGTTAGCTGGTAAGAATAAAAAAGAAATATTTAATGATGCAATAGTACCTGAAAATAATATGAAAAAATTAACTATTGAATTGGGAACATTAAAAGATATTGAAAGTCAAATATTAGTTTATTTGTATAATCAATCAAATGAAAATATTCAAGAAATGGCAGATACATTAGGAATTAGTAGAACAACACTGTGGAGGAAATTAAAATTAATTAAATAATATATATGATTTAAAAAAGTAACATGTTTCAAAATTAAACGTTTAATTTTGAAACATGTTACTTTTTTTATTTGATATATAGTCAATATTTTTTATATAAAAATCAAATATCAAGGGATTTAAAGGTAATCAAATATTAATTTAGATTTGGCATGATTTATGCTTATTATAAAATTAAGATTAAGTTATTATTGATAAACTTTATTTATAAAGGAGGAGTTTATATAATGAATAAACAGTTAGAAGGAATAAAGGTAATTGATTTTACATTGTTTGCAGCTGGTCCATCATGCGGAAAAATGTTAGCAGATTGGGGAGCTGAAGTGATTAAAATTGAACCACCATATGGGGAGGCGGCAAGATATTCTCCAGGAAGGAAGTATAATCCCACTTTTGAATGCTATAATGCAAATAAAAAAGGTATGACAATTAACTTAAAAAAAGCAGAGGGATTAGAAATCTTACATAAATTATTGAAAGAAGCAGATGTCTTTTTAACTAGTTACAGAACGGATGCACTAAAGAGGTTAGGCCTAGATTATGAGACTCTAAAGGAAGTACACCCTCATTTAGTATGGGCTCAAATAAATGGATTTGGAGATTATGGACCAGATGCAGCAAAACCAGGATTTGATACTGTTGCTTATTGGGCAAGAAGTGGAGCTATGGGAGATTATGTTGAAAAAGGATCTCCTATTATGAATGTACCTATAGCCTTTGGAGATTTATCTACAGCTTGTAGCTTAGCAGCTGGAATTTGTGCGGCTTTATATAATAAAACAAAAACAGGTAAAGGTGAAAAAGTAATGGTTTCCTTATACGGTCAGGCTATATATAGTTTGAGCAATTCATTAATAACTATGCAAGATGGTGATTACTATCCTAAAACTAGAAAGCTTCCTATGACACCTTTAATGAATACATTTAAATGCAAGGATGATAAGTGGATCGTACTTACTGCTATAGAATATGAAAGATATTATCCAGAAATATGTAAGATAATTTCAAGAGAAGATTTAATAGATGACACTAGGTATAATAACATAATGGAAGGTATAAAAAATGGAAAAGAGTTTACTGAGATTCTAGATGAAGGGTTTTCTAAATTGACTCAAGAGGAAGCTATAAAAGCATTAGTAGAAGCCGATGTAGCTCATGAAAGAGTAAAACAAACTAAAGATATATTTACTGATACTCAGGCAATAGATAATAAATACTTAACAGAGTATAAGGCTAGAGATGGAAGAGTATACACACATCCAGTAGCGCCAGTAAAATTTGGAGATATAGAAGTAGAAGAAGAAAAAAATGCACCACTATTAGGGGAAGACACAATTTCAATACTTCAATCTTTAGAATATGATGAAGAGGAAATCAAAAAACTATTGTTAGAAAATGTAGTTACTACAGTTAAGAAGTAAATAAATTTAAATAGTGGAGGGGTATTATGAATTATGAAAATATCTTAGTTAAGATAGAAGACAATATAGTGATTGTAACTTTAAATAGACCAAAAGTAATGAATACAATAAATGATGCACTTAAGAATGAACTAAATCATATATTTGAAGAACTAAAAACCAATAGAAGTATACTAGGTATAATAATTACGGGCGAAGGGAAAACGTTTTGTGCAGGTAATGATAATTCATCAACTTCTAAAAAAGGCAGTGGAAATGCTTTTGAAAGGTTAAGGGATAATGTAGAAGATGTTCATAGAATATTTAATAAAATAGAAAACTTTGAAAGACCAGTTATAGCAGCTATTAATGGATATGCTTTAGGTGGAGGATGTGAACTAGCATTATGTTGTGATATTAGGATAGCTAGTTCTAAAGCTGTATTTGGATTACCGGAAGTGACGTTAGGAGTTATACCATGTTATGGAGGACTTCAAAGATTGCCAAGATTAATTGGGACTGGAAAAGCTAAGGAATTAATATATACAGGTAAACATATAAAAGCAGAAGAAGCTAAGGAAATAGGCCTAGTAAACAGAGTAGTTGAACCTGAAGAATTATTAGTTGAAGCAAAAAAACTTATGAAAGAAATAGTACAAAGGGCACCAATAGCTGTGAAATATGCAAAACTAGCAATTAATAAGGGATCACAAATGAGCTTAGAACATGCTCTAGAGTTAGAAAAAGATTTAATAACTATATGCTCGGGAACAGATGATGCAAGAGAAGGTGGAATGGCTTTCTTTGAAAAAAGAGCGCCACAATTTAAAAATAAATAAAATTACTTATATAGGAGGTTGCAAATGAATTATATTTTTTCCCCTGAACATGAAATGATAAGAACTGTAGTAAGAGAATTTGCAAAAAATGAAGTAGAACCTTTAGCGGCAGAAATTGATAAATCACATAGATTTCCAATAGAGACATTTAAAAAAATGGCAGAGTGTGGAATAACAGGACTTAGTGTGCCTAGAGAATTTGGAGGGGCTGCAGTTGGATCAGATAGGCTTGGTTTTATCATTGCAATAGAAGAACTTGCAAAAGTATGTTTATCAACTGCTGCAATACTTGCAATTAATACAGGATTGCCTGCTATGATAGGGATTTATGGAACAAAAGAACAAAGAAAAAAATATTTACCTAGAATTGTAGAGGAGGGATGGGTAACAGCATTCGCTCTTACAGAACCTGGTGCTGGTTCTGATGCCGCAGGAGTTAGAACAACAGCAACTCTTGATGGAGATGAATATATATTAAATGGAACTAAATGTTTCACATCAGGTGGTGGAATAGCAGATTTATATGTAATAGTAGCAATAACTGATAAGTCAAAAGGATATGCAGGTTTTACATCCTTTATAGTTGAACCAGGAACACCAGGTTTTACGATTGGTAAAATAGAAGAGAAAATGGGGATTCATGCTTCCCAAACAGCTGAGTTGATATTTGAAGATTGTAGAATACCTAAGGAAAATGTGTTAGGAAAATTAGGAAGTGCTTTTAAAGTAGCTATGACAGGTCTTGATTCTGGAAGAATTGGAACTGCAGCACAAGCAGTGGGATTAGCACAAGGTGCTTATGACCTTGCTTTAAAATATTCTTGTGAAAGAAAGCAATTTGGAATGCCTATAAATAAATTCCAAGGTATACAATGGTATCTCGCAGAAATGGCAACAAAAATAGAAGCTGCAAGAAGTTTAACTTATTACGCTGCACATATAGATAGTCAAGGAAAAGCTTGTACAAAAGAGGCTGCAATGGCTAAGTTATTTGCATCACAAGTAGCAAGAGAAGTTGTTAATACAGCTGTTCAAATACATGGAGGATATGGATATATGTCAGACTATGCAGTTGAAAGAATGTATAGAGATGCTAAAATATTAGAAATTTATGAAGGAACATCTGAAATAATGAAAACAGTGATAGCTTCAAGTATAATTCCAAAGTCTAAGAAAAAAAAGAAATAGGAGGAATATTAAATGAAAATAGTTGTATGTGTGAAACAAGTACCAGATACAAATGAAGTTCAAATAAATCATGAGACAGGTACTTTAATAAGAGAAGGAGTACCAAGTATTATAAATCCAGATGATAAGAATGCTATTGAACAAGCATTAAAAATAAAAGATACAAGAGATGATGTATCAATAACTGTATTATCAATGGGACCTATACAAGCAGACGTAGCTTTGAGAGAAGCATTAGCCATGGGAGTAGATGAAGCAATATTGTTAAGTGATAGAGCTTTTGCAGGCTCTGACACATGGGCTACAGCAACTATACTAGCAGCTGCAATTAATAAGATTGGTAATTATGATATCATATTCTGTGGAAGGCAAGCAATAGATGGTGATACCGCACAAGTTGGCCCAGAAATTGCAGAATTCCTAAATATACCTCAAATTACTTATGTAGAAAAGTTAGAAGTTGAAAGCAAAAAAGTTAGAGCTCATAGAGCAACAGAAGAGGGGTATTATGTAATAGAATCAGAGTATCCAGTTTTACTCACAGCTATAAAAGAATTAAATAAACCGAGATATCCAAGAATGCGTTTAATTCATGATGCATATCAAGCAGATGCAAATCTAAAAATATGGAATTGCTCAGATATAGATGTAGATTTAACACAAATAGGAGTAAAAAATTCACCTACTAATGTATATAAAAGCTTTGTTCCAGTAAGGGAATTTAAAGGAACAACTTTAGAAGGTACTTATAAAGAAATTGCAGAACAAGTAGTAATAAACTTGCATGAAATAAATTTAGTATAGGTTAAAGGAGGATCCCATGGCAAAAGTTAATCGTGGATTAAATTTAGAAGATTGGAATGGAGTATTTGTTATAGGAGAACAAAGAGGAAAGATAATTAAAAATATAACTGTAGAACTTATAGGAGAAGGAAGAAAGTTAGCTAATAAACTACAAAAAGAACTTACTGTACTTATATTAGGGAATGAATTAGATGATGAAATAGAAAGATTAGCACATTATGGTGCAGATAAAATTATATATGTAGAAAATCCACTTCTTGAAATATATACAACAGATGCATATTCAAAAGTTATAACAGAAGTATTAGAAGAAAAAAACCCAGAAATTGTATTAATAGGAGCAACTACCCTAGGAAGAGATTTAGCACCTAGAATAGCTGGAAAAATTGGAACAGGATTGACTGCTGATTGTACAAAGTTAGAAATTGATGAAACTGATAATAAATTATTACAAACTCGTCCTGCTTTTGGTGGAAATTTAATGGCAACTATTATATGCCCTAATAATAGACCTCAAATGTCTACTGTTAGACCTGGAGTTATGGATAAAGCGCAGTATGTAAAAGAAAAATCTACTATTGAAAAAATTAATCCATCTATAGATGCAAAAGATATATTATCTAGAGTGGTAGATGTAATATTAAAAGATAAAGAAGTAGTATCTTTAACTGATGCAAAAATTATTGTAGCAGGTGGGCGTGGTATAAGTAAATCAGAAGGATTTGAAGTTTTAAAACAGCTAGCTGATAAATTAGGGGGTGTAGTAGCAGCATCAAGAGCAGCTGTTGATTCTGGTTGGATAGATCATGATAGACAAGTGGGGCAAACAGGTACTACAGTTAAGCCTAAATTATATATTGCATGTGGTATATCAGGAGCAATACAGCATATAGCTGGAATGGGGAATTCAGAGACTATTATAGCTATTAATAAAGATCCAGATGCACCTATACATGAAATAGCACATTACAGTATAGTAGAGGACTATGATAAAATAATACCATCATTAATTCAAGCTATAGAGGATAAAGAAAGTATTTTAATTCAAGAAGCAACTGTATAAAAATTACCCAATAAATATATCATGTAAAAACTACACATATAAAAAAATAAAAATGAGACTAAAATCTTGAAAAATACAATAAAAATAAAATATAAAAATAAAATTAATTGGCACAAGAATTGCTTTATATAATTTATATCTAAATAAATTACTTGCAAAAAATTTAAGGGGGGATTTTTAAAATGTTAAAAATTTACAGAGTCAACTCCAGGACTAAACAAGTGACACTAGAAGAAAGAAAAGTAGAGGAATGCATATTAGGAGGAAGAGCCTTTGCATCAGATGTAATATTAAAAGAAGTTAATCCACTATGTGATCCATTAGGAAGTGAAAATAAAATAGTATTTGCAACGTCTATGCTAGCAGGAAGTGGTGCTCCTACAGCACTGAGATTATCAGTTGGAACTAAAAGCCCATTAACTAATGGTATAAAAGAATCTAATAGTGGTGGAACTGTAGCAGCAGGACTAGCGAAGCACAATATTAGAGCCATAATTGTAGAAGATAAACCAGAAGATGACAATTGGCATTATATAAAAATTGATAAAGATGGTAATGTAACTTTAGAGAATGGAAATGAATTTAAAGAAATGAATACTTATGAATTTGTTTTACTTATGAATGCAAAATATGGTGAAGGAGTAGCCTTTGCTGGAATAGGTAATGCAGGAGCAAGAATGTATAAAAGTGCATCACTACAGGTAACAGATAATACAACAGGATTACCAGCTCGTGCTGCCGCAAGAGGTGGAGTAGGAGCAGTTTTAGGGTCAAAGCATATAAAAGGTATAGTAATAGAAAAAACAAAGGGAGTAAAATTTCCATTTCCTGACAAGAAAGCACACGCTGAAGCAAAAAAAGCATTTATGGACGTAATTATGAACTCACCAGTTTGTGGTATGTCTATGACAGGTACAATAGCAAATATAGACCCTCATGCTCTAAACGGAACACTCCCGAATAGAAACTTTAGTGGAGAGCCTATATCAGGAGCTCAAGTAGATAAAATAGGTGTTAAAAAATTCCTTTCTGATATTAAAGAAAATGGAGGAAAGACAGGTTTAGCATGTCAGCCAGGTTGTGTAATAAGATGTTCTAACATATATAATGGAAAAGATGGAAATATGTTAACTGCATCCCTAGAATATGAAACAATTGGACTATGTGGATCAAACATAGATATTTATGATTTGGAATTTATAGCTAAAATGGATCATTTATGTGACGATATAGGTGTTGATACAATAGAACTAGGCGCTACAATAGGTGTCTTAATGGAAGCAGGAAAGATACCTTGGGGAGATAAAGAAGCAGTATTGAAAGCAATAGAAGAAATGTATAATGATACAGAGTTTGGAAAAATAGTAGGGAATGGAACTAAAGATGCAGGTGAATTCTATAATGTTAAAAGAGTACCTGTAGTTAGAGGTCAGGGTATGCCAGCATATGATCCAAGAGCTGTAAAAGGAATGGGAGTAACTTATGCAACTAATCCTATGGGTGCAGACCATACATCTGGAGCAACAGCATTTCCTGGTATAAACCATCATAGTATAGAAGGTCAATTAGAAATTTCTGCATCGCAACAAGTAGCTTCTGCTGTATTTGATAGTACGATGTGTATGTTTGGATGGTACGCATTTGGATTTGAAGAGGAAACACTTCAAGTTGTAGTTAATTTAATAAATGCAATGTATGGATTAGAATGGTCAATAGAAGACATGATGAACTTAGGAAAAGAAACATTAGCTAAGGAATATATGTTTAATGATTTAGCTGGATTTAAGCCAGAAGATTACAAACTACCTAAATATTTTTATGAAGAAAATTCTAAGGCTACAGGAACAGTATTTGACTTAGATGATGAAGTTGCAAAAGCATATGTAGGAAGTTATTTGTCTTCAATGTCTACAACAAATTAATATAGGTTACAGTGCTAATATTATACGTTATTTAAATAATATTTTAGGGGGAAAGTTTATGGAATTTGTAACTAAAGTTATGACACCTATTGATTTTGCACCAGGAGCGTTAGATAAGGTTGGAGAAAAAGCAGCAGCATTTGGAGCTACAAGTGTACTTATAGTATCAGATGAAATGATAATAAAATTAGGGTTAGTTGATAAGATAATAGATAGTTTAGAGAATTTTGGTTTAGAATATGTAGTATTTGACAAAGTTTTACCAGATCCACCTTCATATCTAGTAATGGAGGCAGCGGAACTAGCAAAGGAAAATGATTGTGATTGTATAGTTGGAATAGGCGGAGGAAGCTCAATGGACGTAGCTAAGATGACTAAGCTTATGACTGTTAATGAAGGGAATATACTTGAATATTGTGATCCACAGAAAAAACAATTAATAGGTCCTAAATTAATATGTATACCAACAACATCTGGAACTGGAAGTGAAATAACCGGTGGTGCAATGGTTACAGATGTAGAAAATGATAGAAAATTAGCAGTGTCAGGTGTAGGCGTATTATCTGATTTAGCATTAATTGATCCAGAGTTAGCCATGGGAATGCCGCCGAAGTTAACTGCAGCTACAGGATTTGATGCATTATCTCATGCAGTAGAAGAATATATGAGTGCTTTTGCAAATGGAATGTCAGATGTATTAGCAGAAAAAGCTATAAGAAGTAGTGTTAAATATTTAAAAGTTGCTTATGAGGATGGAAAAAATCTAGAAGCAAGAAGTGAAATGGCAAGAGCGAGTGCTTTTGCAGGATTAGCAATGAATTACTGTGGGCTTATAGCTGGTCATAACTTAGCACATCCACTAGGAGCTCATTATCATATACCACATGGTGTAGCATGTGCAATAACATTACCATTTATACTAGAATTTATAGCACCTGTTACAGAAAGAAAAACTAGAGAACTTATAGAACTGTTTAACGGTGATCCTAATGTAGAGAAAGAAAAACTAGGAGAAACGATTAGAGAACTAGTAATAGACCTAGTTGTATCAGTTGATTTGCCGTTACTTCACACATTTGAAAATGTTAAAGAAGAAGACTTTGAGCAGTTAGCAAAAGATGCAAATGCAGATTTATATGGATTCCTTACACCAAGAACAATATCTACACCAGACTATCTAGAATTATATAAAAAGATGTATTTATATAGAAGGTAAATATTATAAGGAGTTGAGCTAGTGGGAGAACATGGGAAAGTTGGCTTAGGTGCTTTGCTAGGTATTTTCTTAGCATTGATAGTAGTAATGGGTTTATTTATAGGGATATTAACCATAATTGATTTAACTGGTATTACAAAAGATATAGGTGGAATAGCTGGTCATATGTGGGTAGGGTTCATAATGGTACTTTATATTACATCAACTGATAAAAAAGATTTAGATTACTCTACCTATTTGATAAAATCTACTCCAGGTGCCATACTAGGGACATTAACAGCTTACTTAATATCATATCCAGTAATTAATAATTTTGGAAATATACCATTAATAGTATTTGCAATAGTTGTAATACTAGCTATATCTTGTATGGTTACAGGTAAATTACCTGCAATTATAAATTCATGTTATATGTTATTTTTAACAATATGTACAGCAACTCAACTTACATCAGTTAACATAATTGACCCTGCTACAAACACTTTGATTAAAACAACATCATATCATATAAACTATTGTATTGTTATAGTAGTTGCATGTATTTATTTTGGAACATTAATAAAAATAGGTCTTAATATAGTAGAAAAAAGAACACAAAAGAATACAACAAACTAATGGAGAAAAATTATGAAAATCAATAACATTGAAATAAGCTTAGATGAAGACATAACAATTATAGAGATGTTAACTTACATAAGTGAAGACAAAAGATTTTCTCAACTTTCTAAGTTTAATAAGCTAATCTTTTTAAATGATAAAATTGTTGAAGAAGTAAACTATAATAGTATTAAACTGTCAAAGGAAGATAATATTAAGATTGTACCATTATTAGCTGGAGGTTAATAATGGAAAAAATACCCTCTAAATCTGATATACTATAATTAAGTGTATAGATTATGGAGGGGATTTTTTTGAATGATACTAAATTAAATACCTGTGAGAAAATTGAAAAATTACATATAACTCCTAAATTTATTAAAAATTCATGGGAAAGAAGCAGAAAGTTAGATATAGACCCAAATATTAATATAGACTATGAAATGTTAAATACTAAAAACTTAAAAAATAGTGAACTATACAATTACTTATTAGAGAATTATGAAGTGATTAATGGTTTCATAAGACTAGCAATATTAAATGATTTAAACATATTAGTATATGATATAGAAGAAGATTCATGTTTTGATATTTTGGAAGATTACTATATAACACTTAATATTAAAGAAAATATTATAGGAACAAATTCAGTGCCATTAGCAATGTTACATAAGAAAACAGTTGTAGTATTAAAATATCAACACTATATAAATTATTTAAAAGATTACAATGGTGTTGCAGCACCTTTTAAAAAGGGGAAAAAGGTAATAGGAGTTGTATTTACATATTTTAAAGATAATCAATTATTACCTATGGCATATTCTTTAATAACAGGAATTGGAGATGTGCTAACAAAGTATATTATATATAAAATAAATGAAGAAAAGTATTTACAAAAAGTACCTCAATATGTAAAGGAAATTGAAAGAAAAAACAATGTACAAAAGAATATGTATACATTTGATAATATTGTGGGACTAGACGAAAAGATAAGAGTGATGAAAAATCAAGCTCAAATTGTTGCAAGTAGTGATGTTCCTGTAATGATTATTGGAGAAAGTGGTACAGGTAAAGAAGTATTAGCACAATCAATACACAATGCAAGCAAGAGAAGACATGGGCCTTTTATAGCTATAAATTGTGGTGCAATACCAGAAAATTTAGTTGAAAGTGAGCTTTTTGGTTATGAACCGGGTTCTTTTACAGGAGCATCCAAGAGTGGAAAAAAAGGATTATTAGAGATTGCATCTACAGGAACAGTTTTTCTAGATGAAATAGAAAGTATGCCTCTATATATACAAATTAAATTACTAAGAGCATTATCCACAAAAAAGATATCGAAAGTAGGAGGAGTAAATGAGATACAAATTGATATTAGAATAATATCTGCAACAAAGAAAAATTTGTTAAAAGAATCAGATAAAGGTCTTTTTAGAGAAGACTTATATTATAGAATAAGTACTGTAAGTATAAGTATACCACCTTTAAGAGAAAGACTAGATGACATAAGGCATATAGTAATTTATATATTGAGGAATAGTTATAATATTGATGTAAATATAGAGGAAGAATTTTTTGAAGCCCTTAAATATTATTATTGGAGAGGGAATGTTAGAGAGTTGGAAAACGCTATACAATGGTGTTTGTTAATGCTTGGAAAAGAAAAAAATCTAACAGTAGAATATTTACCAGAAAGAATAATAAAAGCCTACAAATACAAAAGGACAAAAAAAATAGTACAAGAGAATAGTAATAAAAAAAATAATTTAAATAGAGGATTAATAGCAGTTATGGAAGAAATACTTATAAAAAATATACTTGAAGAAACTAGATACAATATGAATGAAACATCAAAAATACTAGGAATAAGTAGAAAAACATTATATAGTAAAATACAAAATAATGAGAGCCTATCATCATTAAAAAAAGATGATATAATAGACAAAAGAGATAATTGATTATGGCTTAAATATGCTATCTAAAGGGGGTTTTTATGAACATAGAGGTAAGACTTTTTGCTGCATTTAGGGAAGGAAGAGAAAAAAAGCAAAAACTAATATTAAGTGAAGATACAGCTATATTAGAAATATTAAATATGCTTAATATTGATAAAGAAGAAGTTGCTATTCTATTATTAAATGGAATGGACGGGGATTTTGATAGGAGGTTGAAAGATGGGGATGTGCTATCAATATTTCCACCAGTTGGAGGTGGTTAATTTTGAAAAATAGATATATTAGAAATATGAATATGCTGAATGAAGAAGAAAGCCAAAAACTAAAAACTTACAAAGTTTGTGTAGTTGGCTGTGGTGGTCTAGGTGGTTATATTATAGAAATGTTGGGAAGAATAGGAATTACATATATAACTGCTATAGATGGAGATATATTTGAAGAAAGCAATTTAAATAGACAATTACTTAGCGATGAATTAAGTATTGGAAAAAATAAGGCGGAAGTAGCTAAAGAAAGAATGACAAAAGTCAATTCTGAGGTTTATATAAATGTAATAAATCAACCTTTGGAAGATATGAATGGAACAGAAATTTTAAAGAACCATAATGTAGTAATTGATGCTTTAGATAATGTTGAAACTAGACTTATAATACAAAAAATATGCAAAAAACTAAATATACCACTAGTACATGGTGCTATAAGTGGATGGTATGGTCAAGTTTGCACAATTTTTCCTGGAGACGATACATTAAACTTAATATATAAACATAATAAAAGGCCAAATAATAAATTAGGAAATCCATCTTTTACACCAGCTACAGTAGCGTCAATACAGGTAAGTGAAGCAATAAAATTATTGTTAAATAAAGGTGAAAATTTAAGGAATAAATTGTTATTAATAGATTTACTAAATAATGATTATAGTATACTTGAATTAAAGTAAGAATAGTTTTTTAAAATAATAGGATTATATATTAAATTAAATCTTGACTTATAAAACTTATTTTTCTATTATTTAAATATAAACAATAAAAAATATAGCTCCGATTTTATAATACCTAAAGGATAGCTCCCAAGGTGTATAAAACGATAGGGTTTAAATAGAAATATTTAAGCCTCCATATGGAAAGGAGATGATGTTAAAATAATAATATCATATACTTTTCATATTAATTGATACAGTAAACACACATCAGTTTTGTTAAAGTAATAGTATTATTATTTTAACTACTGGTGTTTTTTTATTTGAATAAAAATTCAAGGGGGGATTTATATGTTTGGATATAATGGAAAAGTTTTAAGAGTCAATTTAAGCAATAGAAGTATAATAAAAGAAGATTTAAATTTAGAACTAGCTCAAAAATACATAGGAGCAAGAGGACTTGGGGTAAAAACTTACATGGATGAAGTAGCGCCTACGATAGATCCATTAAGTGAAGAAAATAAATTTATAATAGCTACAGGAGCACTAACGGCAGCACCAATGCCTACAAGTGGTAGATATATGGTTATTACTAAATCACCATTAACAGGAACAATAGCTATATCAAACTCAGGAGGACAATGGGGAACAAAACTAAAAAATGCAGGCTATGACATGATGATTCTTGAAGGTAAAGCTGATAGCCCTGTATATATTAATATAGAAGATGAAAAAGTTGAGATATTAGATGCTAATCAATATTGGGGAATGCTATCAGAAGAAATAACTAATAAACTGACAGAAGTTCATAAAGGATCAAGAGTACTATGTATAGGGCCAGCAGGTGAGAAATTATCCCCAATTGCAGCAGTAATGAATGATGTAGATAGAGCTGCAGGAAGAGGTGGAGTAGGTGCTGTTTTAGGTTCTAAAAACCTAAAGGCTATAGTAGTAAAAGGTAGTAGTAAAGTTAATGTTGCTAATGTGGAATTAGCAAAGAAAGTTAATGAAGAAAAAATAAATATATTAAAAAATGATCCAGTTGCAGGTGGAGGATTACCAACTTATGGTACAGCTGTACTTGTAAATATTATAAATGAAAATGGAGTACATCCAGTTAGAAACTTCCAAGAAGCATATACTGATAAAGCTGATTTAATAAGTGGAGAAACTATGACAGAAACAACATTAGTTAGAAAGAATGCATGTTATAGATGTCCAATAGCTTGTGGTAGATGGGTAAAATTAAAGAGTGGTAAAGAATGTGGAGGACCGGAATATGAAACACTATGGTCTTTTGGTTCAGACTGTGATGTATATGATTTAGATGCAATAAACGAAGCTAATATGCTTTGTAATGAATATGGATTAGATACAATTTCAGCAGGCGCTACTATAGCTACAGCTATGGAATTATATCAAAGAGGATATATAAAGGACGAAGAAATTGAAGCTGATGGATTATCTCTAAACTGGGGAGATGCTAACTCTATGGTAGAGTGGACTAGAAAAATGGGTAAAAGAGAAGGTTTTGGAGATAAATTAGCTCAAGGTTCATATAGATTATGCGAAAGTTATAATGCAACTGAATATGCCATGACAGTTAAAAAACAAGAATTACCAGCATATGACCCAAGAGGTATTCAAGGTCATGGCATTACTTACGCAGTAAATAATAGAGGAGGATGTCATATAAAAGGATATATGATAAATCCAGAAATATTAGGAGTACCAGAAAAGTTGGATAAATTAGCGCTAGAAGGTAAACCAGCTTATGCAAAATTATTCCATGACTTAACTGCTGTTATAGATTCAATGGGTATATGTGTATTTACAACATTTGGATTAGGATTACCAGATTATGTAGATATGTATAATTCAGTTTGTGGAGATATATACAATGCAGAAACATTATTAGAAGCAGGAGATAGAATTTGGACATTAGAGAAAATATTTAACTTAAGAGCAGGAATAGATAAATCTGATGATACATTGCCAAAGAGATTATTAGAAGAAGAAATTCCAAATGGTCCAACTAAAGGTCATGTTCATAGATTAGACGTTCTATTACCAGAATACTATAGCGTAAGAGGTTGGGATGAGAATGGTATACCAACAGAAGAAACATTAATAAAACTAGGATTAGAAGAATATATTGGTAAAATTTTAAGTGAAAATAAATAAAAATTAATTAATGGCTGTATTGTATAAAATTATGCAATATAGCCTTTTTTGTAATAAATAATCCTTTATTATTTTCATAGAATATTTTCTAAAAGTTAGATAAAAAACGACAATATATGATATAGTCTAATGTTATAATTATTATAGGAGGATATGCTAATGTCAAATGCACTATATATAAATTTAAATAATAAAGAAATATATATAAATGAATTTCAAAGGAATAGTTTGAATGAAAATGATTTAGTATTTACAGCCTCAAGATTAGCAGGATATGGAATAGTAGGCTTGAATAGAATTAAGGTTTATTGTGATGATAAAGAAACAACATGTGGTGGATACTTTGCCCACCAACTTAGATGCAATGGTTATGACTACATAGTTATTAGAGGGAAATCTGAAGAACCTGTATATTTATATATAAATAAAGAAGAGGTAGCTTTAAAGAATGGTAAAAATTTATGGGGGAAAGAGCCTGATAAGGTGAGAAATATTTTATATAAGGAATTAAATAGTAAAGATATAGAAGTTGCTCAAATAGGAATAAGTTCTGAGATGAGTGTAGATTTCTCTAAAATATTAATTGGAAACAATAGAACCTGTGGAAAAAATGGAATAGGTAAAATAATGGGTGAAAAAAAATTAAAAGCTATATCTTTAAAAAGACATGAAACCTTAAAATCTAAAAACAAAAATGAAGTAAATGAAATAAATAAGAAAATATTAAAGTCAATCTGTGACAAAAAAATAGAATATTATTTTGATGAAAATAATAGTTGCTATGGATGTTGTTTGAATTGTAAAAGTACATCAGTTAAAAAAATATCAAAATATATTACTAATTCTGAGGAATGTAGTAATATAGATAAAATATGTAACAATTATGTTGTAGATAGTATTATTGTTTCAAAATACATAAATGAATATAGAAAAATCAACCAAAATGTTGATGTAGAAGTGTTTATAAAAGATATAATTTATAGCAATAAATGTAATAGTATAGTAAGTGAGGTAAAAAAAAGTAAGAAGAAAAGTCAAAGTGTAAATTATTTACATAAAGAATTAGAAGAAATAGGATTTTGTAAATTTTTAGTTGATAAAGAAATATTGACACTTGAAGATTTAGAAAAATTAAAGGAGATTACAAGATTATAGGGGGAAGATTATGAAGCTATTCGACGTAGTAACAATAAATAAGTGTTTGGATATAATGAATGAGAATTTCAATAAAGTCTTACCAACTCAAAATGTAAGTATAATAGATAGTTTAAATAGATATTTATCAAAAGAGATAAAGTCTATGATAAATGTTCCACATTTTAGAAAATCATTAGTTGATGGATATGCAGTTTTACAAAGTGATGTATTTTTAGCTAGTGAAGAAAATGCAGTACCTTTAAAAGTAATTGGGGAAAGTAGAATGGGTAAAATATGTAGTACTTCTTTAGAAGAAGAAACTTGTGTTTATGTACCAACGGGTGGAATGGTTCCAAGTAATGCTACAGGTATGGTTATGATTGAATATACTCAAAAACTAGATAATGAAACTATATTAATTCAAAAAGGTGTATCTATGAATGAAAATATAGTTGAAATTGGAGAAGACATAAAAGAAAATGAAATACTATATGAAAAAGGTCACTACATAACAGAAAGAGATTTAGGAGTATTAGCAGGAGCCAACATAAAAAACGTACCAGTTTTTGATAAGTTGACAACAGGAATAATATCTACAGGAGATGAAATTCTAGATGTTGAGGAAGATATATATGAAGCTAAGATAAAAGATATAAATTCATATATTCTTTATGGACAATTGAAAGATATTTCATGTAATCCTATTATCTATCCACCAGCAAAAGATAATCTGCAAGAAATTATAAATTTAATAGATAGAGCAGTAAATGAATGTGAAATAGTTCTTATTTCGGGTGGTAGTTCAGTAGGTAAAAAAGATGAAACTTTAAAAGCTATTGAAAGCTTTGAAGACAGCAAGGTTTTAGTAGAGGGGATTGCTATAAAACCTGGAAAACCAACAATTATAGCTACAATAAAAGATAAGTTGGTTATAGGCTTACCTGGGCACCCTTTATCATGTGCATTTGTAGTTGAATCAATTGTAAAAGCTTTTATTCTTTCACTATATTCAAATAAAGAAGAAAAATATACTTTTGCAGAATTTGAATACAACTATCATAAAGCAAGAGGTAGAGAAGAGTTTATGCCAGTTAATTTAATAGAAAAGGATGAAAAGTTAGTGTGTAGCCCAATACTGACAAAATCAAGTGCTATAAAAAGCTTTGCCAATTGTCATGGATACGTTAAAATTGCTAGAGATTTAGAAGGAATACACAAGGGTGAAATTGTAAAGGTATACTTATTAGGTTAAAGGAGAGAAAAAATGGGGAGATACTTATCAAATATTTTATTACAAGATGCATTAAATAAATACCTAGAGGATTTAAATAACTCAACTTTAGAAGAAGAGTTAATAGATGTAGATGAATCTTTAGGTAGGATGACTAGTGAAGCTATATATGCAAATCTATCATCGCCATTTTATAACTGCTCAGCAATGGATGGTATAGCAGTAAAAGCACAAAAAACTTTTATGGCCAATGAGCAAAATATATTAAGCTTAAAAGAATATGAAGACTATGTAGTAGTAGATACAGGAGATCCAATACCTAAAGAATTTGATGCTGTTATAATGATAGAAGACTTACTAGAAAAGGAAGATGGATATGTAAAAATATATCAGTCAGCTATACCTTGGCAACATGTTAGATGTCTTGGAGAAGATGTAGTTGAAAAAGAAATGGTAATACCGAGCTTTCATACTATAAGACCTCAAGATGTAGGAGCTATTATTAGTGGTAGGGTAGATAAGGTGAAAGTTTTTAAAAAATTTAAAATAGGAATAATACCTACAGGGACTGAATTAATAGAAAGAAATCAAGAGCCTAAAATAGGGGATATTATAGAGTTTAATTCAAGGTTATTTGAAGGGTTAATAAAAGGGTATGAAGCGAAACCTGTAAAATACCCTATAGTTGAAGATGATTATAATAAAATAAAGGCGAGTGTATTAAAAGCTTTAGATGAATGTGATATGGTTCTAATAAATGCAGGTTCATCTCAAGGAAGAGAAGATTTTACATATGATATTATAGATGAAATCGGGGAAGTATGTTTACATGGAATAGCAATAAAACCAGGAAAACCAGCTATACTAGGACAAGCTAATGGCAAACCAATAATTGGTATACCTGGATATCCAGTTTCTGCTTGGGTAGTTATGGAAAATATAGTTAAACCAGTTGCTAGAAAACTAATGCATAAAAATATTGAAGAACCTATAAAAATAAATGCTACTTTAAGTAAAAGAGTAATGAGTTCCTTAAAATATGAAGAATTTATAAGAGTGAAATTAGGGTATATAAATGGAAAATATATTGCTACACCTGTAAAACGAGGAGCTGGTACTATAACAAGTCTTGTAAATGCCGATGGAGTACTTAAAGTGCCTCAAAATGTAGAGGGACTAGAAGAAGGTGAAAGCGTAGAAATTGAGTTATTAAATAATATAAGTAATATACATAATACTATAGTTTCTATAGGAAGTCATGATATTGTAATGGATATTTTAAATAATGAAATATCTAAAAAATCATTTGGTAAAGTAAGGTTAAGCTCTTCTCATGTAGGTAGTTTCCAAGGGCTTTTAGCCATGAAAAAGGGAGAATGTCATATAGCACCAATACATTTATTTGACACAGAAACAGAAAGTTATAACATACCTTATATACAAAAATATATAGAAAAAGATGTAGCTATAATTAAGCTAGTAAAAAGAACACAGGGATTAATAGTAAAAAAGGGAAATCCATTAAACATAAAAAGTATTGAGGATGTAGTTAATGTAAGATATATAAATAGACAAAAAGGCTCAGGAACGAGGATTTTATTTGATTATTTACTAAATAAAAATAATATAAAAAAGAAGCAAGTAAATGGATATGAAAGAGAAGAATCAACTCATATGTCACTGGCAAAAGCTATTGAAAATAATGATGCAGATTGTGGACTAGGTATTTATTCTGCGGCAAATGTTTTTGGGTTAGATTTTATTCCTTTGTGCGAGGAAGAATACGATTTATTAGTTGACAAAAGTATGCTAAATAGTGAATATATACAAATTTTATTAGATACTATCAAGGATAAGTTGTTTATAAATAAAATAAATACATTAGGTGGATATAATACTGAAGTAATAGGTGAAATAGTAAATGTGTAAGAGGGAGGAATATTTCTATGATAGATAACTACAATAGAAAAATTGACTATGCTCGTATTTCATTAACTGAAAAATGTAATTTAAAATGTATATATTGTGTTCCAGCAGATGAGCCTATAAAGGAAAAGCAAGATGATGAAATTTTAAGTCTTGATGATTATAAGATAATTATAAAAGCTCTTTCAAGTGTAGGGATAAGCAAAATTAGATTTACAGGAGGAGAGCCACTACAATATAGAGGACTTGATGAATTAGTTTATTATGCAGCAAACATATGTAAAATTAAAACAGTTTCTATAACTACTAATGGAATAGGATTAAAAGATAGAGTTGAAAGTCTAATGAAAAATGGACTAAACACTATAAATATAAGTTTAGATACATTAGATAAGGATAGATATAAAAAAATTACTGGCGGAGGCGACTTTGATGATGTAATAGAATCTATTAAAAAAGCGATGGAATTAAATTTAAAAGTTAAAATAAATTGTGTATTTATTAAAGGAATAAATAGCGATGAACTGAGTAGCTTTATAGATATTATTAAAAATTATCCAATAGATATAAGATTTATAGAGCTAATGCCTATTGGTCAAGGGGAAAAAATGTTTAATAAAGGATTTATAAATTTAAAGGAAAGTATAAATTCTTTAAAAGAATTAGAAATAGATAATACTGATGAAAAAAGCGTAGCAACTTACTATAGAGTAAAAGGTGGAAAAGGAAGAATAGGTATAATAACTCCCTTAAGCTGTATGTTTTGTAAAAATTGTAATAGAATCAGAATTACTTCAGATGGGAATGTGAAATTATGTTTGCATTCTAAAGAAGAGATAGACATAAAACCATTTTTAAAAAATGAAGAAAAATTGAATATTTATATAGAAGAAATTATAAAATATAAACCTAAAGAGCATTCATTAAATGAAAGTAATAAAAGTAATAATTCAAAAAAAATGTATCAACTTGGTGGATAATTTATAAAATAAAGTTAATATATGGGTTATTACATAATCATGTAATAGCCCATATATTGATTCATATATAAATATTAAATAAAT
>NZ_JBOFOR010000102.1:0-34709 GCF_051659545.1 Romboutsia sp.
GAACCTGTGACCCCCTGCTTGTAAGGCAGGTGCTCTCCCAGCTGAGCTATAATCCCTGGGAATTTGGTGACCCATAGGGGAATCGAACCCCTGTTACCGCCGTGAAAGGGCGGTGTCTTGACCGCTTGACCAATGGGCCTAAATGGTGATCCATCCGCGACTCGAACGCGGGACACCCTGATTAAAAGTCAGGTGCTCTACCGACTGAGCTAATGGATCATCTTTTGTTTTGTGCGTGTCTCTCACTCACAAAGACTATTATATTAGGGTATTACTTTTTCGTCAACACTTTTTCTACATTTTTTTTATTTTTTTTATGTTTTTAGTTATTTTATACTAAAAATGGGTAAATGTCATATATTTATATTATATATTTTACTTAATATGTGTTTTGTTTATATTTTCCTCAATTATAATTTTTTTAGTATATATTAAGTGGATATTATTTTTAATATAAAGATTCGCTTCACTTTAGCGACCTTTTAAAGAAACATTTCATATAGATAACACCTCTGGGAGTTGCTAAAAAAAATAGGGCTATCACACTAAAAAATAGTGTAACAGTCCCTTTATTTATATTAAGCAAATATATTTTTTCTTATTATAGTTTGAGCTCTATTAGGTCCTACTGAAACCATATCTACACTAACTCCAACTAATTCTTCTATTCTAGCTATATATTGTTTTGCATTTTCAGGAAGGTCTTCGTAATTTTCAACTTTAGTTAAATCTTCATTCCATCCATCTAATTCTTCATATACAGGTTCACATTTAGCTAAATCTTCTAATGATGCAGGGAAATCAGTTATTATCTTATCTCCCATTTTATATCCTGTACATATGTTAATTTTATCAAATCCACTTAGAACATCTAATAACATGAATGATATACTTGTTATACCATTCACTCTTGCTGCATATTTTACTATTACTGCATCAAACCATCCACATCTTCTAGCTCTTCCTGTTACGGTTCCGAATTCTCTACCTTGAACTCTTATTCTTTCTCCAATTTCATTATCTAATTCAGTAACAAATGGACCTTCTCCAACTCTAGTAGTGTACGCTTTAACTATACCTACAACATCTTTTATCATGTTTGGTCCAACACCGGCTCCTACAGAGAATCCACCTGATGTTGGATGAGATGATGTAACATATGGGTACGTTCCCAAATCTAAATCTAGTAATGTTCCTTGAGCACCTTCAAATAATACCTTTTTGCCAGCCTTTATAGCTTCGTACACTATAACAGATGTATCGGAAATATTTTTTCTTATTTGATCTGCATAACCTAAGTACTCATTATATATAGTTTCGAAGTCAAACATAGCTTCTTTTCCATATACACCTTGAACTAATTTATTTTTAGCATCTATTTGTAATTTTAATTTTTTAGCAAATATATCTTTATCCATTAAGTCACATATTCTTATTCCCGATCTTTCAGTCTTATCCATATAACAAGGTCCAATACCTTTTTTAGTTGTACCTATTTTGTTATCTCCTCTAGCTTCTTCAGCTAGTGCATCTAATTCTTTATGATAAGGAAACACAATGTGCGCTCTATCACTTACTTTTATGTTTGTAGTATCTATGTTTTCTTTATTTAAAGTTTCTATTTCTTCTAAAAATCCTTTTGGATCAAATACTACACCATTTCCTATTACGTTTATAGTTTGGGCATTTAGAACTCCTGATGGTATAAGACGTAATGCAAACTTTTTACCTTCTATAACTATTGTATGTCCTGCATTATTTCCGCCTTGTCCTCTTACTACTACATCTGCTTGTGTAGCAAGGTAATCTATAACTTTACCTTTGCCTTCATCTCCCCATTGAGATCCTACTATCGCTACTGTTTTCATATAATTCACCTCTATTATAGATATTCGAACACTTTACCAATATATTCTATCAAATATTCGATACATTTTCAAACTTTTTTAACTATTTTATAATTTTAATATGTATTTCATTAATTTTATAATTATTTCACCTCTAGTTCTATTTTTACATTTTTATAGTTATTTTATTATAAATTATTAAATATTTTATAGTTATTCACAAAAAAAGCAAGCTACACGCTTGCTTTTTTATTTATTCACATTTATCAACATATGTTCTGTGGATAATGTGGATAGTTTTTCATTTATACTGTAATTTATCTATCTTTATATATATATATATCCACACATTTCAATTATACAAAACTATGTTCTGTGGATACTTGTTAATTCTACATATCTCTTGACTTATCTGCAAATTTTTGAACTTCTCCAAGCCAAACTAATTCTACTGCTCCAGTTTCTCCATGTCTATTTTTAGCGATAATTACTTCTCCTATATTCTTCTTCTCTGAATCTGGATGATAGTACTCATCTCTATATAAAAACATAACTATATCAGCATCCTGTTCTATTGCTCCTGATTCTCTTAAGTCCGATAACATCGGTCTATGATCGGCTCTTTGCTCTGGAGCACGAGACAACTGTGAAAGAGCTACAACTGGACAATTCAATTCTTTTGCTATTATTTTTAAAGATCTAGATATCTTAGAAATTTCTTGCTGTCTACTTTCATTATTACCTTCACCTTCCATAAGTTGAAGATAATCTATTAGGATTAAATCTAAGCCTTGTTCAATCTTTAATTTTCTACATTTTGATCTTAATTCAGATATTTTTATACCTGGAGTATCATCTATATGTATTTTAGAATTAGATAAAACAGCCATTGCGTCTATTATTCTAGGCCAGTCATTTTCTTTTAATTTTCCAGTTTTTATCTTTTTTAATTCTACATTGGATTGCGAGGACAGCATACGCTGAACTAACTGCTCTTTAGACATTTCCAGACTAAATACAGCTACAGAAGCATTTCCTTTTAATGCTGCATTTTGTACAAGATTCAAAGAAAATGCAGTTTTACCCATAGCTGGACGTGCTGCTATTAATAGTAAGTCTGTCCTTTGGAAACCATTCAACTTCTTATTTAAGTCTCTAAAACCAGTTGTTATACCTGTCATTTCTTCTTTACTATTATATAGATGCTCTATCATATCATAGGTATCCATTAATACTAAATTTATAGGTTTAAAATCATCACTAGCTTTTTCTTGAGATATATCAAATATTTTCTTTTCAGCCTTTTCTAAAACATCCTCTATCTTAGAAGCACCATTATAGCCTAAATTTATTATATCGTTAGAAGCCTTTATTAGCTTCCTAAGCACAGATTTCTCTTTTACTATATTTGCATAGTATTTTACATTTGATGTTGTAGGAACTATGGTTGAAAGGCTTGTTATATAGCTTATTCCCCCTACATCATCTAAGTGTCCTTGTTTTCTTAACTCATCTGTCAAAGTTATTAAGTCTATTGGCTCATTCTTATTACTAAGTTTTATCATACACTCATATATGATTTTATGTGCTTCCTTATAAAAGTCATCTGGTCTTATAATTTCACTGACTGTTATCATAGCATCTTTATCAAGTAATACAGATCCTAGAATAGATTGTTCCGACTCCACACTATGTGGAGGAATTCTAGTTATGTCCTCCATTATTCATCACCTCGAGTGCACTTTTTATCTATTGTTTTTCTTTAACATCAACTCTTATTTTTGTAGTTACTTTTTGGTGTATTTTTATGTCTACAAATCTAGACCCTAATACTCTTATTGGTTCATCTAATGATATTTTTCTTTTATCTACTTCTACTCCATGCTGTTTCTTTAATTGTTCTGCTATGTCTTTTGAAGTTATTGAACCAAATAGTCTTCCACCATCTCCTGATTTTGAATATATAACTACATTCATTTCTTCCATTTTTTTTCCTAATTCTACAGCAGCTTCATATTCTTTCTGTGCTTTTATTTCTTGAGATTTACTTTTTTCGCTTAATTCTTTCATTGCTGTATTATCAGCTAAAACAGCTAATTTTTTAGATAGTAAGAAATTTCTTGCATATCCATCACTTACTTCTTTTACTTCGCCTTTTTTTCCTGTTCCTTTTACATCTTTTAATAATATAACTTTCATCTAGTCTTCCTCCTTTAAGTATTCCTCTATTATATCTTTTACTTTGGTATAAGCGTCTTTTAATGTAGTATCCTTAAATTGAGCACCTGCTATATCTCTGTGCCCACCTCCACCTAATTTTTCCATAAGTAAATGTACATTTATATTTCCTAGTGACCTTGCACTTACAAATACCTTACCTTCTTTTTCACCTAATACAAAGGATGCATCGACATCTTTTATATTTAATAGTTCATCTGATGCTTGAGCTACAACTATATTTATATTATCTGTTTCTGTAGTAGTATAAGCTATACATATGTTTCCATTAATAATATTAGCACTTTGTATTATTTCTGCTTTAGTTATAAAATCTTTTATATCTGAGTTAAATAATTTTTTAACTTCAATAGTATCTGCCCCTACCTTCTTTAGATAAGATGCAGCTTCAAATGTTCTTACACCTGTTTTGAATGCAAAATTCTTAGTATCTAAACTTATTCCTGCTAAAAGTCCTTCAGCTGTAAGTTTATTTATTTTTACATCATTCTCCATGTATTGAACTAGCTCTGTGACCATTTCACAAGTAGAAGATACATATGTTTCATGGAATAAAAGTACAGTATCATTTATAAACTCTACTCCTCTTCTATGATGGTCTATTACAACTATTTTATCTGATTCACTTAACAATTGTTCACACTCAGTAAAATTAGGTCTATGAGTATCCACTACAACTACTAAAGTATTTTTGCTACAATTTTTTATTGCTTCATCTCTATCTATAAATAAATCATCATAATACTCTGATTTATTTAGTTTTTTTATGAATTCTTCTATGGATTCATTTACTTGTTGTAGTACTATATTAGCTGTTTTGTTACAAGACTTACATATATCATATATTCCTACAGCAGCTCCCATTGCGTCCATATCAGGGTATTTATGTCCCATTATATACACATGGTCACTTTCTAATATAACTTCTCTTAACGCATGACCTATTAGTCGAGATTTAACCTTAGTAGTTTTTTCTACTGCCTTAGATTTCCCTCCATAAAATGCAAATTTATCTTTAGTTTTTACAACGGCTTGATCCCCACCTCTACCTAAAGCTAGGTCTAAGGCTCCAGTTGCAAATTTTAAATTTTCATTTATTGTATCTCCATCTATTCCAATCCCAATACTTATAGTTATTGGCAGGTTATTTCCGTAGTCAATTTGTCTTATCCTATCTAGAATAGAAAATTTATCTGCTTCTAACTTTTTTAATTCCTTTTTATTTATAACAAGAAAGAATTTATCTTTCGAGGTTCTCTTTAAAGCACCCTGCGAAGTTGTTTCTAATGCTGATAATATTTTTTCTATTTCTACATTTATCAAAGGTCTTTTATCTTCTACTGTGCTCTTTAATACTTCATCATACCCATCTATTTGTATTACCATGATGGAGTTTTGCTTTTCTTCATACTCTTTTTTCAAATTTAAATATTCTGTTTTATCTAACCAGTATAACATCATCAGATATTTGGCATTTTTCTCTTGATCATTTTTTATAACATTATAAACTATAGTATACTCTCTATCTTTATAGTTTATTTCTGTATACATTTCTTTATTTTCATTTAACACTTTTCTAAGATTCAAATTTTTTACAATATCATCAATATTTATACCTAATAAATCTGGTGTATCTACCATATCATTAAATTTATTATTGTACCATGATATACGCCCATCAAATCCCAATATACATAGGGGTATTGGTAAATTCATTATAGCTTTTTTTGTAGTTTCATCTATATCTAAAGATAGATTTTGAATATAATTGTTCCATTCTTTTCTTCTAATGCTGGTAGTTCTCCAATTATGAATTACTATATATACAAAAGAAAAGAAAAATAAACAACCTATATAAATGTTATAAAAAAGCAAAAAAACACTAGCTATTCCTACAATAATTATATATAAATTTGTCTCTGGTATATTCATTTTAAAGGTCAGTTTATTCCTCATTTTTATCCTCCTAAGTGGATTTATAGCTTCTTATCTTTCTAAAGTCCATTATACTGTCTAACATTCCAACAAAAGCAATTCCTGTAAACCCAAATATACATAAAATGAATACCGACATAAATATCATTTTAATTGTTCCTTCTTTCATCCACTTTTTAAAATAATAAATACCCAGTGATATTCCTTGAATCATGAACATAAAGTTAAATACTAATTGCAAATTAAGCATAATTAAATCAGTATGTAATTTTACATTCATTGCATCCATTAACATAACAAGTAAATAAAATACAAAGGATACCATTATAGCATTTCCCGGTAAATAAAATTCTTCAAATTTAGGTATTTGTAAGTTTAATCTTCTCACTCGTCTTAAAATAAACGCTTCTAGATAGTATATTATGAAAGATATAATCATCCCCTGTAATAATAAAATCGTAGGAAGTATGTTTCTAATATAATCTACTAAGTCATCTGCTTTTAGTCCCTCACCTAGGTCCAGTCCTGATTTTGTTATAATATCTAATTGCACAGCCATAATATCTTTTGCAGCCTTTGTAAACTCATTTAATATATTTGTTCCAAAAACAACATTAGCTATAAAGAAAAATACAATCATTGATGCTACAACTATAATTGTACCCATATATATAGGCTCAAATTTATTTGCATACTCTTCATTCATCTGATGTTTAACTATACTACCTATAACAATCCCCGGAATAACACTCATTATGCATATACTTACTGAATATATTGGATTTACACCAAACATAAGTATAAAAAATGTTACAACTAGGGATAACACATAATACTTTCTATCTGCCAAAGTTCCTATTATGGCATAGGGTACTGGTATAGCTAAGCTTACAATTCCTAACATAGGTACATACACACTTATTAAAGCTAGTAATATACCCAATGTAGCAATTAATGATGCATGAGGTAGTCTTACTTTGTTATCCAATTTAGAATCACTCCCTATTATCTATGTGTTTTTTCAAGTTTGAAAAATCTCCATACCAATTTTCCACACTATGATTCTCGTCTATTCCTATTTTTATCTTTTCTTTTATCTTATAATCTATTTCGTTAAAATTTATTCCTAATCTTTTTCCTAAAAGGTAACTTATCATTATTATATTAGCTAAAGTATCTTGAAGAGCTTGATCAACTGGTTTAACACCTTTAAAAATTAAATCAAATACATCACCTACACTTAGTATAAGCTCTTTCTTCATCCATTCTATTATTTTAACATTTTTAGTTATATCAGAACTTTTATCTAATCTCACGATTCCCCCCCCTTAATATATAAACATTATATCATAAATTGCTCTATATTTAAGCAGATAAACAAAAAAACGAGCCATAAGGCTCGTCCTTTTCTTAGTCTAATGTATATGGTAAAATCGCTATATTTCTAGCTCTCTTTATTGCAACTGTTAATTCTCTTTGATGCTTAGCACAAGTTCCAGAGATTCTTCTTGGTAATATCTTACCTCTTTCAGTTACGTACTTTGTTAATCTTTGAGTGTTTTTGTAGTCTATTCTAGAATCTTTAGAAGCACAGAATTGACAAACTCTCTTTTTCTTACGTCTCTTTTTGTTTATCATAGTAATTTCCCTCCTTTTTAGAATGGTATATCATCATCATCTATAGCTTGGAATCCTTGAGGATCTAATCCTGTAGGCTCAAAACTTGGTTCGAAATTCGGTTCGAAACCACTTTGATGATTTTCTTTATATGAACTCTCAGATTTATTCCTACTATCTAAGAACTGTACTCTGTTTGCGTTAACTCTAGTAGCTCTTCTAGTTTCTCCAGCTTGGTTTTGATAGCTATCGATTCTTATAGAACCTTGTATAGCAACTAAACTTCCTTTACCTATATAGTTTGCGCAATTCTCTGCAGACTTACCCCAAACTTGTATATCTATAAAATCAGTTTCTCTCTTTCCATCTTTACCTGAAAATTCTCTGTCAACAGCTATTGCAAAATTAGCAACAGGAGTTCCACTTCCCGCGATGTATCTTAACTCAGGGTCCCTAGTTAATCTTCCAACTAATACTACATGGTTCATAATAGCACCGCCTTTTACACAATAAAACTAGTTATTAAGCAACAACTATCATATGTCTTATTACGTTTTCATTTATCTTTAAGTTTCTGTCTAATTCTTTAGGTACTTCAACACCAGCTTTAAAGTTGATTAATACGTAGTGACCTTCATTGAACTTAGCTATTGGATAAGCTAATTTTCTAGTTCCCCATACGTCAACTTTAACAACTTCACCTTCAGTAGCAACTACTTCCTTAACTTTGTTAAGTATAGCTTCTCTTGCTTCTTCATCAGCATTTGGCTTTACTACGAAAACTAATTCATAATTTCTCATTATTTTTCACCTCCCTTTGGACTTAACGGCTCTAATTAATAGAGCAGAGAAATGAGATTAAAATCTCATACTTACACATTTTATCATTACTCCATATAAATGTCAATTTGATTTTATATTACATTTTTTAGTATTACATTTTTTTAAAAATTTAATACGTATATATTAAATTACATTTGTTAATAATACAATTATATAGCCCCCATAACTTAAATATATTTCATCCCAATCTCCCATAAAAAAGAGTGGCAATTTAGCCACTCTTTTTTATGTGTTAATTTATATTATAAAGATTCTGCTTCTACTTCCATGTGTTTTCTTAATACTACCCCTAATCTCTTTATTCCTTCTACTATTTTTTCATCTGGCATAGTTGAGTAGTTAAGTCTAAAGTTATTTTCTTTTCCTCCATTAGGGAAGAATGACCCACCTGGAACATATGCAACATTACTTGCTATACATTCTTCCATTATAACTTTTGAATTTAAATGACTTGGTAGTTCTACCCATGTAAATAATCCACCTTCTGGATATGTGTATTCTAATCCTTCTGGCAATTCTTCTTTCATTGTCTTAAGCATTAAATCTCTACGTCTTGTATATACTGCTTTTATTTTATCAACATGCTCATCTAAATCATATATATCCATAAATTTACTTATCTCTCTTTGAGATATAGTTGATGCCTGTAAATCTGCGCCTTGCTTTACAAATATGTATTTACTTAAAATTTCTTCTGGTGCACAAACCCAACCTATTCTATATCCAGGACAGAAAATCTTAGAAAAACTTCCTAAAAATACTACTAGTCCCTTTTTATCCATAGATTTCAAAGACGGAAGATTTTCACCTTCAAATCTTAACTCTCCATATGGATTATCTTCTATTACTGGTATCTCGTATTTGTTTATTATTTCCATGAACTTATTACGTCTTTCTAACGGCCATGTTCTTCCTGTAGGATTTTGGAAGTCTGGTATTACATAAATCATCTTTATTCTATCTGTAGTTTTGATTATATTCTCTAGTTCCTCCATAATCATACCTTGATTGTCTGTAGGAACTTCAACAAATTTAGGTTGATATGCTTTAAATGCATTTATAGCTCCTAAATATGAAGGACTTTCACATAATACTACATCATCTTCATCTAAGAACACTTTCCCCGAAAAGTCTAACCCCTGTTGAGAACCATTTGTTATTAAAATGCTATCTTTGTCTATATTCGTTTTATTTTTACTATTCATTCTATCTGCTATATGCTCTCTTAATGGAGGAAATCCTTCTGTAGTAGTATACTGTAATGCAGCAGTTCCTGACTCTTCTAAAACTAATGTTGATATTTTTTTCATTTCTTCTACTGGAAAAAGTTCTGGTGCTGGTAATCCCCCCGCAAAAGATATAATTTCTGGTTTTTCTGTAAGTTTTAATAACTCTCTTATTTCAGAGCCTTTTAACCCTTCCATTCTTCTTGCAAACGTTATAGCCATAATTAATTATCCCCCTTATTTTTACTTCCCTTATTATTAATTATAGCAAATCACAATTGAGTTTTTTGGTTTTTTTTGTCATTATCTAAATATTTATAAACTATTTATCGACAATTTTCTTTATTCTTTTCTCTAATGTCTCTCTATCTAACATTATTAACCTAGAACACTTAACGCATTTTATTTTCATATCCATTCCTACTCTAGTTATTTCAAATTGTTTACATCCACATGCATGTTGTTTTTTTAGTTCAACTATGTCTCCTATCTTTATATCCATAGGCATAATTAGTCCCTCCCTAACCAATATTTTTTACATCTTTTTTACCATCTGATAATTTACTTATACAGTATATACCTTTGTATTCTATGCTATTATCTTTTAAAACCTTATTTACGTTATCTAAATCTTTATGTAAGAATCTAATAGATATTCCGCAACTAGCGGTTATCTCTCTAGGAGTAGGTAACGTAGTAGCCTTTATGTTAATCTCTTCAAATAACTTGTCTGACCTTATTGCTTGATGTGTTGAGTTAAATGACACTATATACATTTCATTCATTTGTTCATCCTCTTTCTTTTAGTTGATTATCAAAGTAAGGCTACATAAACTTATGTAGCCTTTATATTTTCATTATATAGATATAGTTTGTGATGAATTTTTCATTATATCTACTATAGAATACATATTAGTAATACTACCTACTTGAAGATTATCATTTAGGTTATAATAATCTAAACATGTTCCACATGATAAAATTTGAGTTCCATCCTCTTCAAGTATTTTTAAGTTTTCTATAGTTGCTTTATTTTCGGCACTTAGCTTCACACCAGAATTAACCAAAACTATGTATTTGGGATATGGTCTAGCTTCTGTTAAGGTATATATATATCCTTTTATAAGAACCTCTCCTAATTCATCATTTCCTTTTCCCATTTTATCAGAAGATATAAATATACACTTATCTTCTAATTCATGTTGTTGTTCTATTATAGCATTTTTTCCCTTTGTTATCTCTACTACAATTAAATCTTTTTCCTCTTTCAAAATTTTAAACTCATAATTTAAAGAATTAACTAATTTTATTATATTTTGCTTAGCTATATCATTGTCAAGCGTTACCACAACTGTACCTTCATCTATTTTTTCCAGTTCTTTTTTTGTATTTATAACAGGTTTAGGACATCCCAAACCTCTTGCATCTACTTCTATATGCATAACTTATTTCAACTCCTTATATATTGTTGTAATTTATTTTATCATATATGTAACTTACTTAATTATAGATTATTTCTATATTTCTATAGATTATGTTAATTCCGTATAACAATTTTATACAGTTTTTACTCTTAAGTAACTTACCTACAGTTTTCCATGTGATATAAATAAAAAGATTCCTTATAATATTATCAAGGAATCTTTTTATTTATATTATTTCTAAGTTTTTATACATGAATACTCCCTTTTGGTAGAATTCAAGCTCTTTTTCTTTTGAAATAGTTGAATATAGTTGCCCTAAGTCTATGTATAAGTTTGCTAATACTTTATGATTTCCTAAATCTGATATTATACTTATACACTTAGATAAGTATTCTATTGCCATATTATTTTCATTTTGTATTTTATACATATCTGAATAAAACTTTAAAACCTTATACTCATTAAATTTATTTTTATTTTTTATTGCCGATGACAAAGCTATTTTGCAATATTTTTTTGCTTTATCATATTCTTTACTATCTATATAAGCTTCTATTATTTTAAACAAGCCTTTCATCATATGTTCGTCTTCATCATTCTTTTTTATATCGTATACTTTATGCGAATACTCTAATACTTTTTCAGTATTACCCATATTTCTATATATATCAGATATAGTTAAATATACATTTGCTACATCTGTTTTATTATCTTCTTTATCTAATACTTCTAAAGTTCTTTTGAAACATTCTTTCGCTTCTTCATATTTACCTAGATTTAAAAGGTTGTTTCCTCTTAGCATCATCATATCTAGATCTTCTTTTATGTTATTTTTAGTGTCTATTGTATTTATTTTTTCTATATATTCTAATGATTTATTGGGATTATCTAGTTTTATATGACAATAAGCCAATTTACTGTATAAGTCTTTGTATACATCCATATCTTCTATATGACTTTGATTTAAAACTTCTTCTGAAAAATCAAAATGACTTATAGCTCCTTTATAAAATTCATCTTTCATATATATTTTTCCAATATTTAAATAACATCTAAATATATTTTCATCATCACTATTTTTAATAAAGAAGTATAATGCTTTTTCATAATTTATTACAGCTTCATTATATTTTTCTTTTTTTAGATTTACTTCAGCTAATAAAAAATTACATTTTCCATGATTATCTAATAGTTTATAATCCTTGCATATATCTAAAATTTCATTTATCTGTACTTCTGCTTTTTCTAATTCATCACATCTAATGAACACTTCACTTTGAAGTATTAAGTTATCAGTTATTTTTCTAGACTGCATTTCTTTGGTTTCTAGTAAATAATCTATGCTGACGTCTAATTTATGAGCTAAATAGTCTAATAATTCATGACTAGTATGTGATTTATCTCTTTCTATATGACTTATTTGAGCAGCTGTTATTCTATTTCCTGCAAGTTCTTTTAATGTCATATCTTTTTCTTTTCTTAGCTTTTTTATTTTCTCTCCTAAACTCAAAATATCCATATTACTTCCCCCCTGAAAGCATTTTCTTATAATATGATTATAACTTATATTTATTTTAAAAACACTAAATATTTTCAAAGTATTTCAATTTATTTTTAAATTTTATAAATTTATACATTAAATTAATCCTTTTTATGTCTTTTATTGTCTATTTCTTGCCAATTTTTAAATCTTGTTTGAATTTACAAATAAATTATAAATTTTATAATTACAAAAATAGGATAGCTAGTAACACTACTATCTATCCTATTACTTATAAAATTATTAAATATTATTGTCTGCTATATCCTTTAGTGCTTTTATAGCTAAATCTATTTCTTCTTTTGTATTGAAATAGCCTAAACTAAATCTAACAGCTCCTTGCTCTAAAGTTCCTAATGTTTTATGAGCTAAAGGAGAACAGTGTATTCCTGATCTAGTAGCTATATCATATTCACTATCTAATAAAAATGTTATTTCTCCTGAATCCATACCTCCTATATTTATAGATATTACAGCCGCTCTTTTTTTGCTATCTTTTGGACCGTATATTACTATATTAGGTATTTCTTCTAATTTATCTAGCATATATTGACACAATTCTTCTTCGTGTATTCTTATATTATCTATTCCTTTTTCAAATATAAACTTTACACCTTCATTTAAACCTACTATACCTGATGTATTATGAGTTCCTGATTCATATTTATCTGGAACTAAATCTGGTTGAAATAAATCTTCTGATTTACTACCTGTTCCACCTTCTTTTAATACATCGATTGCTAGCCCTTCTCTAATATATAAAATACCCGTTCCTTGTGGTCCCAACAAACACTTATGCCCAGGTGAGGCTATCATATCTACATTTATTTCTTTTGTGTCTATGTTATAAACACCTGCTGTTTGAGATGCATCTACTAAGTATAATATATTATTTTCTTTTGCCACTTGCCCTACTGATTTTATATCTATTAGTGTTCCACAAACATTAGAAGCATGCGTAGTGACAATTAACTTTGTATTTGATTTTATGGCTTTTTTTATATCTTCAACATTTAAAAATCCTTCTTTATTACATTGAACAATAGTATTTTCAATACCTTTATTTTCTAATGCTTTTATAGGTCTTATAACAGAGTTATGTTCCATACTTGTAGTTATTATATGGTCTCCTTTTTTTACAACACCCTTGATTGCTAAATTCAACGAGTCAGTAGCATTATTTGTAAACACTATATTCATAGGATTATCTATATTAAATAGTTTTGCTACATTTTCTCTTGCATCATATATTCCTCTTGCAGCTTTCATAGCTAATTTATGTCCTGCTCTACCTGGATTTGCACAATAATTTTTCATACAATCCATAATTGCCTCATATACTTTTTCTGGCTTTGGATATGTTGTAGCTGCATTGTCTAAGTAAATCATATCCTATTTCCTTTCTTTTTATTAATTTTCTTCAAGAATCATAGATACTATATTATTTAAATCATCATCATTATAATATTCTATTTCTATTTTTCCTTTTTTCTTGCCTTTAGTTATACTTACTTTAGTTCCAAATACATTTCTTAATCTTTCTTCTACGTCTACAATAAATATATCTTTTATTTTTTCTTTTTTTGGTATTTCTTCTATCTTTTCTTCGCATATTTTTTTGGCTAATCTTTCAACTTCTCTAACTGATAATTCTTCTTCTATTGCTTTGTTTGCTAATTGTAATTGTAATTCTAAGTTTGTAACCCTAAGTATTGCTTTACCGTGTCCTGCTGTTAA
Organism: Romboutsia sp.; assembly: GCF_051659545.1. GTDB lineage: Bacteria > Bacillota > Clostridia > Peptostreptococcales > Peptostreptococcaceae > JBOFOR01. Next base: position 14,408 of record NZ_JBOFOR010000102.1, read on the forward strand.
AATTCCCTCATCTATCATTTCTATTATCTTTTCATTAAGATTTAGTAGTCTTAAAGTATTTGTTATATGTGGTCTACTTTTCCCTACAGCTTCAGAAATTTCTTCTTGAGTAACATGGTAATTTTGTATTAAACTTTTATATGCAATAGCTTCTTCTATTGGATTTAAATCTTCTCTTTGTAGGTTCTCTATAAGAGCTATTTCCATTATTTCTTTCATTGGAATATCTCTTACAACTACTGGAATTTTATCTTTATTTGCTAATTTAGAAGCTCTGTATCTTCTTTCTCCTGCAATTATCATGTATTTACCTTTTTCATCTGGTTTAACTACTATAGGTTGTAATACACCATAATTTTTTATTGATTCGCTCAATATTTGTATCTTTGCTTCATCAAATGTTCTTCTTGGTTGTTCTTCATTCGGATATACTTTATTTAAGTCTATGTTCATTATTTCTTTTTCATCTATTTCATTTGCTGTATCTGGTATTAATGCACTAAGTCCTTTACCTAACCTATTAGTCCTTTTTGGCACTTTTTTCTCCATGTTATATTATATCCTCCTCTAAATCTATAAATTCTTCTGCTAACTCCATGTATGCTAAAGCACCTTTGCATCTAGAATCATAATAAATTGCTGGTTTTCCATGACTAGGTGCTTCTGCTAATCTTACATTACGAGGTATCAAAGTTGTGTAAACACTACCCTTAAAGTATTTCTTTACTTCTTCCACAACTTGAATTGATAGATTAGCTCTTCCATCAAACATACTCAAAACAACTCCTTGTATGTTTAATTTAGGGTTTAATCTAGATTGTACTAATTTTATAGTTCCCATAAGTTGACTAACACCTTCTAATGCATAATACTCACATTGTATAGGTATCAATACACTATCAACAGCTGTTAAACAGTTGATTGTTAGCATTCCTAACGAAGGAGGACAATCTATAAATATATAGTCGTATTTTTCTCTTACTTTATCTATTGCTTTTTTCAATATGTATTCTCTATCTGCCATAGAAGTTAACTCTATCTCAGCTCCTGATAATTCTGTTGCAGATGAAACTATGTCTATATTTTCAAATTCTGTATTTAATATTGAATTCTCAATATCCTCATTATCTAAAATCACTTCATATATTGTACTTTCTACACCACTTTTATCTACTCCATATCCACTTGTTGTATTTCCTTGGGGGTCTAAGTCTAATACTAACACTTTCTTTCCCATTTTCCCTAAGCTTGCAGTTAAATTTACATTAGTTGTAGTTTTCCCTACTCCGCCTTTTTGATTGAATACAGCTATCACTTTACTCATCTCGTTCTCCCCCTGTCTCTTTCAAAAAAAGATTACTGCTTTGCAGTAACCTTTTTATTTTTTAGGAATTCTCACGACAACTTCCATATAATCGCCCTTATCTATTTCATTATATTTTGCTTCAATTCCCGTACCTATTATGGCATCAAAGGCTTGTTTGATAGTATTTAGATATATTCTTATACCCATAGTACCTTTTATATTTCCTTTTTTCTCTATTTCCTGAGGTGATTCTAATTCTTCTAGTATGTCATTTATTAGTTTTTCTGTTTTCTTTACAGTTAGCTCATTTTTTATTACTTTCTCTAGGACTTCTTTAATTAAATCTTCACTTGGCAATTTAAGAAAAGCTCTAGCATGTCTTTCTGTTAAATTATTTTCTACCAATTTAATCTTAATTTCATTAGAAAGTCTTAATATCCTTAATTTATTTGCTATAGTTGACTGGTTTTTTCCCAATTTTTCAGCTAATTGTTGCTGTGTAAAATCATGTTCTTTTATTAAATTTTCATACCCCATAGCCTCTTCTATAAAATTCAAGTCTTCTCTTTGCAAGTTTTCTAATAAAGCTAATACTGCTGATGATTCATCTGACATATTATTTATAATAGCCGGAATAGTTCCAAGCTCCGCCATTTTAGCTGCTCTGAACCTTCTCTCTCCTGCAACTAATTCATATTTTCCTTCTTTTTCTCTAACTGTTATAGGTTGAAGTATACCATAAGCCTTTATAGAATTACTTAACTCTTGTAGTGCCGCATGTGAAAAAACTCTTCTTGGCTGATATGGATTTGGAACTATATTTTCTATAGGTATCTCCATCACTCTTTTTTCTTCCATAACATCCCTCTCTTATTTAGTTATAAATATATTTGAATTTCATAAACTCTTTACAAATTAATACTTGATTAGATATATATGAGTATACTATTTCTTCATATTATTCATATAATCCTTCTATTTTGTTTTATTTTTAGAGTATTTTATCTATTTTTTAATATTAATTAACATTATCATAAATATTTTCAAATTATTTTATCGGATTTTTTGTTGGTTTCCCTGCTTTTCTTGGATATTTATCAGGAGTACTTTTCATCTTTTTAAATACTAGTATGTTGTGTTTCAAGTCAGACTCTGGCAATTCTACATCTATTTTTTCAATAAATTCTAGCCCTAGCACTTCCATTGCTGCTTTTGATTCTTCTAATTCTAGATTAGCATTAGGTCCTTTTAAGCACACAAAATATCCTCCAACTTTTACAAAAGGTACGCAAAATTCTATTAAAACAGGTAACCCTGCTACTGCTCTTGCCGTTGCAACATCATATTGTTCTCTATATTCCTCATCTTTTCCAAAATCCTCTGCTCTACCGTGAATAAACTTTATATCATCTATGTCTAAGTTATTACTAACTTCTTGTAAGAAGTTTATTCTTTTGTTTAAAGAGTCTAAAAGCGTTAATTGTATATTATTTAAACAAATTCTTAAAGGTAGTCCAGGGAATCCTGCACCAGTTCCAACGTCTATTATAGATATACCATCTCTTATGTAGCCATTTGTTGTTGAGGAAATAGAATCTAAGAAGTGTTTTATATACACTTCTTTTTCATCTTCTATTCCAGTAAGATTCATTTTTTGATTCCAATCTACTAATATTTCCCTGTAAATTTTAAAATCTTCAAGCATTTTGTCGTTTGTATCTATGCCTAAGTCTTCAAGACCCTTTTTTAACATTTCTCTATTGTCCATCTTGACCTCCTTTAGTTCTTCTCATTTGTTCTAAGTATATAAGAAGTACCGATATATCTGCAGGAGAAACCCCAGATATACGAGATGCTTGTCCTATAGATATTGGCCTTATTTCATCTAGTTTTTGTCTAGCTTCTATTCTTAATCCATCTATCGATAAGTAATCCATGTCATTTGAAAGTTTTTTATTTTCAAGTTTTTTGAATTGATCTATTTGTTTTAATTGCTTATCTATATATCCTTCATATTTTGTCATTATCACACATTGTTCTTTTACTTCATCAGATACATCTTCTCCAGCACCTTTACCTATAGCTTCTATCAAACTATAATCAATTTCTGGACGTTTTAAAAATTCATATAATGAAAAACCTACTTTTATTTCTGATGCTCCCATTTCATTTAAAAGATGATTTACTTCATTTGGAGTAGCTCTTTGCGTTTTAAGTCTCTCTATTTCTTTAGCTACTGCTTCTTTTTTATTTAAGAATTTTTGATATCTGTCTTCTTTAACTAAACCTATATCATATCCTCTTTGAGTAAGTCTCATATCTGCATTATCTTGTCTTAGATATAATCTGTATTCAGATCTAGATGTCATCATTCTATATGGTTCATTAGTACCTTTAGTAGCTAAATCATCTATTAAAACACCTATATAAGCTTCAGATCTATCAAGTACAAAAGGTTCTTTTCCTTGTACCTTAAGTGCAGCATTTATACCTGCTATAAGTCCTTGAGCTGCGGCTTCTTCATATCCTGATGTCCCATTAAATTGCCCTGCACTAAATAAATTTTCAATACCTTTTATTTCAAGGTTTATTTTTAATTGAGTAGGGTCTATACAATCATATTCAATTGCATAAGCTGGTCTCATTATTTTCGCATTCTCAAGACCTGCTACACTTTTATACATAGCTAATTGAACTTCATAAGGTAAACTAGTTGATATCCCTTGGATATACATTTCTTTAGTATTTAAACCTTCTGGCTCTACAAATATTTGGTGCGATTCTTTATCATTAAATCTAACTACCTTATCCTCTATGGATGGACAATATCTAGCTCCTGTACTTTGAGCTCTTCCGCTATGCATTGCAGTTCTAGTTATATTGTTCATTATTATTTCATGTGTTTTAGCATTTGTTCTTGTTAGATAACACGGCTCTTGATTTATATTTAAGTTTTCAGTTAAGAATGAGAATGGTGTTATTTTTTCATCACCTTCTTGAATAGACATAACTGAAAAATCTATACTATCTCTATGGATTCTAGCAGGAGTACCCGTCTTAAATCTTCTCAAATTTAATCCAAGATTAACTAACCCATCTGTTAAATGTTTTGAGTATGCTAAAGCATTTGGTCCTTCATTAAAAGTAGCTTCTCCTATGAATATTTTAGAATTTAAGTAAACACCAGTAGCTAATATAACAGCCTTAGCTTCATATTCACACCCTAATTTTGTTACAACACCAGTAACAACCTGACCTTCATGTAATATATCTACTACTTCATCCATAACTACATCTAAGTTAGACTCATCCTCTAAAGTGCTTTTCATTTCTGTATGATATTTAAACTTATCTGCTTGCCCTCTTAAAGAGTGAACAGCAGGTCCTTTAGCTGTATTTAACATTCTACTTTGTATAAGTGTCTTATCTGCATTTATACCCATTTGTCCACCTAATGCATCAATTTCTTTTACTAATTGACCTTTACCAGTACCACCAATAGATGGATTACATGGCATTAATCCGATGGAATCTAGAGACATAGTAACTATTAATGTCTTTTGACCCATTCTAGCCGCGGCTAAAGCTGCTTCACATCCTGCATGCCCTGCTCCAACTACAATAACATCATATTTTCCTGCTTTAAAATTTATCATTTTTACATCCTTTCTATTCAAATCTTAATGTTTCACGAAAAACATATAGTCGTTCTACACTAAAAAAAACTTATTTTCCTATACAGAAGTTGCTGAATATAGTATCTAATAAATCTTCTTTTACTGTATCTCCATTTATATAACCTAGATAATCCCATATATTTTTAAAGTCTACTTCTATAAAATCATAAGGAAGATTTTCATCAATAGCTTTAATTGCATCATTTATAGATTCGTACGCTTTTAATAATGCATCTTTATGTCTCGAATTAGTAATTACTAGGTTAGATGTACTTTTTACGCTTCCCTTATAAACCATATCCTCTATTCTATTGTGTAATTCTTCTATTCCTTCATTTTGTAACGCTGATATTTTAATTATACTATTTTTGTCAACATATTGATTTAGCTTATCTTCTTCTATTTGATACTCTAAATCACTTTTATTTAATAAAACTATAGTTTTCTTATTTTCTAGACTTTCAAGAATATCAATATCTTCCTTTGAAAGCTTATTAGATGCATCAAGTACCATAATAACTAAATCTGCACTACTAAAAGATTCTCTAGATTTTTCTACACCTATTTTTTCTACTATATCTTCCGTTTCTCTTATTCCTGCTGTATCGACTATTTTCAAAGGAATTCCTTTAATATTTATAAATTCTTCTATTACATCTCTAGTTGTACCAGCTATATCTGTAACTATCGCTCTATTTTCTCCTAATATAGAGTTTAATAACGATGATTTACCTACATTAGGTTTTCCTACTATAACTGTCTTTAATCCATCTCTAAGGATTTTTCCACTTTCTGCTGTATCATATAATTTTTTAATTTCTGTTCTAAGTAATTCCGCTCTCTCGCTAAGAGCTTGGTATGTTATTTCTTCTACATCTTCTTCCGAAAAATCTATAGCTACTTCTAAATGAGCTAAAACTTCCGTTACTTTCATTCTTAATTCTTTAATTTTGTTAGATAAAGAACCTTCTAATTGATTTTGAGCTACTTCATGTGCCATATCTGTTTTTGCTTTTATTACATCAATTATAGCTTCTGCTTGAGATAAGTCTATTCTTCCATTTAAAAATGCTCTTTTTGTAAATTCTCCAACTTCTGCTAATCTTACATCTTTAGACAATATAAGTTCTAATATTTTCTTTACAGAAATAAATCCTCCATGACAATTTATTTCTATAACATCCTCCGCTGTGTAAGAGTTAGGACCTTTCATATACGCTAACAATACCTCATCTATAGTATTTTCACCATCTACTATATTTCCATATATTAACGTTCTTGTTTTGTATTCTCTTATAAGTTTTCCAGACTTCGACTTAAACACTTTCTCTGCAACTTCAAGAGCTTTCTCTCCACTAATTCTTATTATACCTATTCCACCTTCACCAGGTGCTGTTGCAATTGCTGCTACTGTATCATCTATAAACAAATTTATCACCTCTTAGTAATATATTATTTTGATCCTATTAACTATATTTAATTGTTTCCTTAATCTTAACATTATATAAAATAAATGACAAAAATAAAACCCCCTATTATCTAGGAGGTTAAATTTTATCTTTTATACTCTATTACTAATCTTCTATAAGGGTCAGTTCCTTCACTATATGTATTTACGTACTCGTCATTTTGAAGAGATGAATGTATAATTCTTCTTTCGTAAGGATTCATATAGTCTAATTTTTTTGTTTTCTTAGTTCTAGTTACTTCTTTAGCAACTTTTCTTGCATATCTAATTAAAGATTCTTCTCTTTTAGATCTATAGTTTTCTATATCCACAAGTACTCTCATATGAGAATCTTTATTTATTTTATTAAGAGCAAGACCCGTTAAAAACTGAATTGAATCTAACGTTTCTCCTCTTCTGCCTATTAAAGATCCTGCATCTTTTCCTACTATGTCTACTTTAATTAGATTGTTTTCTTGAGTAATATTAACTGTTGCATCTACATTAGCATTTTTAAGTAGAGTTTCTACAAATTCTTTAGCTATATCACTTTCTTTTTCTACAACATAAAATCTGTATAATCCTTCTTTAGAGCCTAAAAACCCCAAGAATCCTTTAGATGGTTTTTCAACAACTTCAATTTCAATATCTTCTTTTTTTACGTTAAATTCAATTAATGCTCTTTTTACAGCCTCTTCTTGAGTTTTACTTCTTAGTTCTAGGCTTCTTCTCATCTATTACTTCCTCCTTAGAATTAGCCAGTTTAGCTTTTAAAGGATTCATTACTAAGTAGTGTTGTGCTATAGAGAATAAGTTACCTGCAGTCCAATATAGTGTAAGACCTGCTGGGAACATGAATCCCCAATATAGCATCATCGCAGACATTACATATGTCATAATCTTCATAGAACCTTGTTGTTGGTCTTTTGGCATCATTATCATTTGCATTCCAAATGTACTTACCCCTGATATTATAGCTAATATATAATCTGGCTTAGTTAAATTCTGTACCCATAAAAATACCATATCTGCATTAGCAAAAGCAGCTTGGTCAGCAAAAACTCCCCATTTTACTGGATCTCTTAATACATTATATAATCCAAATAATATTGGCATTTGTATTAATAATGGCAAACATCCTGCTAATGGATTTATTTTAGCTTCTTTATATAAATTCATTATCTCTTGCTGTTGTTTTTCTGGTTTAGTTTTATACTTGTCTTGTATTTCTTTTAATTTCGGTTGTATATCTTGCATAGCTTTCGTCGATTTTGTTTGCTTTATTGTAAGTGGTAGTAGTAACACCTTAACAAAAATTGTAAATAAAATTATAGAAAGACCATAGTTTTGAACAAGTTCAACTATAAATTTAAGTACGCTACCTAATATATCACTGATAAAATTCAATTTATATACCTCCCAGTATCATCTTTATTTTAAAGGATCATATCCTCCTGGATGAAAAGGATGACATTTTAAAATTCTTCTCACCGTCAAATACATTCCTTTTATTAATCCATATTTCTTAAATGCTTCAATTGAATATTGTGAACATGTAGGATAAAATCTACAGGTAGGTCCCTTTAAAGGAGATATAAATTTTTGGTAAAATCTTACTAAGTAGATACATATCTTCGATAAATACCTATTCATTTCCTTTAATTTAACCATTATTTTTTTCAACTCAAAGACCTCCATCTTAAAGCTTTTAATCGTCGTCCTGATTAATACCCGCTTTTTTAACTAAGTGTCTTATAGATTTTTCAATATCCTTATAATTAATTTCTTTGCTAGAAACTCTTGCTATAAAAATTATATCGTATCCATCTTTAACGTTTTCATCAATATTTAATCTATATGCTTCTTTTATTCTTCTTCTTATTTTATTTCTTATTATAGCATTTCCTACTTTTTTAGAAACAGAAATGCCTACTCTACTAGAGTCTGATTTATTTTCTAGTATATACATTACTAAATATTTATTTGCAAAAGATTTGCCGTGTTTATATACTTTTCTAAAATCAGAGTCTTTTTTTAAACCTTTTGTATTGTTAAAGTCCATCTTAACCCTCCATAAACACAGCCTAAATTATACTTTCCTACACAAAAAGGCCACTTTCGCAGCGGCCTTTTTTAATTATTAGTGAGTTAATCTATTTCTTCCTTTAGCTCTTCTTCTTCTTAACACGTTTCTTCCGTTAGACGTTTTCATTCTTTTTCTGAAACCATGTTCTTTCTTTCTTTGCCTTTTCTTTGGCTGATAAGTTCTTTTCATTTATTACACCGCCTTTCAGTTGTTTTTCCGTTTATAAAAATAATAACTTTACCCTCAAAGTAAACATAACACATACAATTATAAATGCTTTTATACTAGTTGTCAACGTGTTTTTAGACTATGAAGATAACAAAATTACTTACATTAATATTAATATATAATAACATATTTACATTCTAATATTAATGACAATTTTTTTCCAAATATGACTGCGAATTTTTATATATAAAAAGTATATTTTTTTAAATGTGTATTATTTTATCAACATGTGGCCATTATTGTGGATAAATTGTTTACAAAACATTGAAGTTTGCCTTTTATTCTGATATTATTAATATACTTGTTGATAGTGTTAATAATTTTTATTAACTTATTAAATTTATACACAAGCTGTGGATATAAATGTGTATAACTTATAATCATTACGATAATACTTTAGTTATAAAGTAATTTTATTATATCTTGATACTATTTATAACTTTATATACATATTGTTTATATCTTTATATTTTCAATAGACAATTTTCATAGTTAATTTTTTATCCACAAGATTATCCATAAATTTTAAACTTATATAAAATTTATAGATTTTTAGGATTTATGTTAATAACTTTGTGGAAAATGTTAATTATTCTGTACGGAGGTTTATATTATGGATATAGTTTCTTTATGGGACAAAACAATTCAATTAATAAAAGGAGAGTTATCTCCACCTAGTTTTAATGCTTTTTTTAAGCAAATAGTACCTTTAAAATTCTATATGAGTGAATTAATACTATTAGTACCAAATGAATTTACTAAAAGTATTTTAGAGGATAGATACTTAAATCTAATAGAAAGCTCAATAAATCAACTATCACTAAAAAAATACAAAGTAAAATTTGTTTTAAGTGAAAAAGAAGTTGAGGATTTAGGCGAGGAAAGTCGATCTTCTCTTACAAAGAAGAACTATCCTAACTTAAACCCTAAATATACCTTTGATACTTTTGTCATAGGTAATAGTAATCGATTTGCTCATGCAGCATGTGTAGCAGTTGCTGAATCTCCAGCTAAAGCGTATAATCCTCTATTTTTATATGGTGGCGTTGGACTTGGTAAAACACACTTAATGCATGCTATAGGTCATCATATTATGACACAAAAAAAAGATCCAAAAGTTGTTTACGTTTCATCAGAAAAATTTACAAATGAACTTATAAACTCTATAAAAGATGATAGAAATGAAGAATTTAGAAATAAATACAGAAATGTAGACATATTATTAATAGATGACATTCAATTTATAGCAGGAAAAGAAAGAACTCAAGAAGAATTTTTCCATACTTTCAATTCACTACATGAAGCAAATAAGCAAATAATAATTTCTAGTGATAGACCTCCAAAAGAGATTCCTACATTAGAAGACAGATTAAGATCTAGATTTGAAATGGGACTTATAACAGATATTCAAGCTCCTGACTTTGAAACTAGAATAGCTATACTTAGAAAAAAAGCTCAAATGGAAAACATTGAAGTTCCAAATGAAGTTATGAGTTACATTGCTAAAAATATAAAATCAAACATAAGAGAACTAGAAGGAGCTCTTACAAGAGTAGTTGCCTATTCTTCTCTTACTAACCGTGTAATATCTTTTGATCTTGCTATGGAAGCTTTAAAAGATATTATAACTACTTCAAAAAACGAAGAAATTACCATAAATAGAATAAAAGAAAAAGTATCTTCTGTATATAACTTAAAAATGGAAGATTTCAGTTCTAAAAAAAGAACAAGACAAATAGCTTATCCAAGACAAATAGCGATGTATTTGTCTCGAGAACTTACTGATTTTTCTCTTCCTAAGATAGGAGAAGAATTTGGTGGTCGAGATCATACTACAGTTATTCATGCCCACGATAAGATAGTTAAAGAAATAGAAACAAATGAAGAAATTAAGATTAAAATAGACAAAATAATCTCAGATTTAAAGGGATAATTAATAAACAATTGTCTGTGGATATGCTGTTAATGTAATGTTTATAACTTTTTTGTCTATAAATTACTCACAAATTATTAAATATTCAACCACAAAGATATTAACATTTTATCAACATGTTAGTATCTTTGCATTTATTAAGCTGAAAGCACTTATGCACATTATCAACAACACCTACTACTATTACTACTAAATTTTTAATATATTTTTATATATAAATGTCGCAAGGAGGTTATCCACATTGAAAATAATTTGTAATCAAAAACTTTTGGCACATAAAATCGGAATTGCTCAAAAAGCTATTAACGGAAAAACTACTTTAGAGTTATTAAAAGGTCTTTTATTATCAGCTAAAAACGAAAAATTAAAATTAACAGGATATGATTTAGAAATAGGTATCGAAACATATGCACAAGCTGAAGTAATAGAAGATGGTGAAATTGTAGTAAATGCTAGACTTTTTGGAGATATTATAAGAAAGCTACCAGATTCATTTGTTGAAATAGAAACAGATGATGAGAATAATGTATATATAAATTGTGTGAACTCAAGATTCAAAATAAAAGGAGATTCAGCAAAAGAATATCCTAGATTACCTGAGGTAGATGATGAAGACTTATATAACATACCTCAAGATTTATTAAAGAATATGATAAAGCAAACAGTCTTTGCTATATCACAAGATCAAACGAAGCCTATCTTAATGGGTGAACTTTTAGAAATAGTTAATGGAAATATAAGTTTAGTAGCAATAGATGGATATAGATTAGCTGTTAGAAGTTGTACAGCTAACAATATAATAAATAATGCTAAGGTTATAATACCTGGAAAAACATTAATCGATGTAAATAGCTTATTATCTTCAGAAGATGAAGACGTTAAATTAGGATTTGATGATAAAAATGCCATATTTATGATAAATGACACGAAAATAATAACAAGACTTCTAGAAGGTGATTTTATAGATTACAAAAAATTACTTCCTAGAGAACATAATTCTAAAGTAAAATTAAATACTAAAGAACTTTTAAATAGTATCGAAAGAGCGTCATTATTATCTCAATCAGAAAAAAATAATCTTATAAAATTATCAATAAGAGATAATGTTATGGCTATAACTTCTAATACAGACAAAGGTAATGTATATGAAGAAGTTTCTTTAGAATTAGAAGGGGATTATCTAGACATAGCTTTTAACTCTAGATATTTCTTAGAAGGATTAAAAAATATAGATAGTGAAGAAATATTTATAGAATTCACAACAAATGTGAATCCTTGTATAATAAGACCAGCTGATGGAGTAAAGTATACTTATTTATTACTACCAGTAAGAATATCATCAAATATATAGCATAGACATAAAGCCCAACTAATAAAAGTTGGGTTTTTGTAAGTGATTTTATGATATAATATATTTTTAATGTATTTTTATAATGAACAAGGAAATTATAACATTTTAAAATTATGGATAAAATAATTGCCAGAAGTGAATTTCAAGAAAATCATATTTTAGAATCTTTAATCGAAGATTTTCTTAATAATAAAAATAATAAGTAAAAATAAATAGGAGGTAAATAATTATGATTGAAATAACTATAGATTCTGAATATATAAAACTAGATCAATTTTTAAAATTAGCAGATCTTGCATCAACTGGTGGACATGCTAAATTTTTAATATTAGAAGGTCTAGTTAAAGTGAATGGTGAACTAGAAACAAGAAGAGGAAAAAAATTAAGGCCGCAAGATGTTGTCGAAGTTGAAGGAAAGATAATAAAAGTAGTGTAAAAAGGAGAGCCCTTTGTGCGACTAAAAAGTTTGCAATTAGTTAATTTTAGAAATTATAATAATTTACATTTAGACTTTAATGAAAAAATAAATCTTCTAGTAGGCAAAAATGGCCAAGGTAAGACAAATATTGTCGAATCTATATATATGCTTTCTTTTGGAAAATCTTTCAGAACTAATAAAGACAAGGAAATTATAAAATTTGATACTGAAAACTTATATGTTGGAGGTAGTTATTCAAAAGAATATACTAATGGATTAATAGAAATAGCTATCAGTAAAAATAAAAAAGGTATAAAAGTGAATAAAATTCACATTCAAAAAATATATGACTTACTTGGAAATTTAAATGTTGTAATATTTTCGCCAGAAGATTTAAAGTTAGTAAAAGATGGGCCGAAAGAGCGTAGATCTTTTATTGATAAAGAGATAAGTCAAATCATGCCTAAATATTATAATTATCTTACAAATTATAACAAAGTTTTATTTCAAAGAAATCAATTATTAAAAAATAGAGATATCGATAGAGCATTGTTAGATGTATACGATGAAAGTCTAGCCCAATATGGGGGCTATATTTACATATTGAGAAGAGATTTTATAAAAAAAATATCTAATATATCTAAAAATATGCATAAAAACTTAACAAATGGTATTGAAGAACTAGTAATAACATATAAAAATCAAATTAATATATGTGAGGATGATACTATAGAAATTGTGCAAAATAAATTCTTAGATAAGCTTAAGTTGAGCAGAAATCATGATATAGAAACTAGAACAACTAGATACGGATTACACAAGGATGATTTAAATATATTTATAAATGGATTAGATGTGAGACTTTATGGATCTCAAGGCCAGCAAAGAACAGCTTCAATTTCATTAAAATTGTCAGAAATAGAACTTATTAAAAATGAAGTAGGAGAATATCCTATTTTAATTTTAGATGACGTATTTAGTGAATTAGACGAAATAAGACAAAAACTATTGGTCGAAAACTTAAGTGTAGTTCAAATGTTTATAACTACAGCGGAGGTTTCACATAAAAGCATATTTGAAAAAAGTAATACTACGATTTTTAATATTGAGCAAGGTCGTGTTATTAACATAGAGAATGGAGGGAACTAGATGAAACAAGAATACGGTGCAAGTCAGATACAAGTATTAGAAGGATTAGAGCCTGTTAGAATTAGACCTGGTATGTACATAGGTTCTACAGGGCCAAGAGGATTACACCATTTAGTTTATGAAGTCGTGGATAATAGTATAGATGAAGCATTACAAGGCTATTGTTCAAAAATATATGTTTCAATAAATGAAGATGGAAGTATAACAGTAAAAGATAATGGTAGAGGTATACCAGTTGAGGTGCATCCTCAAACAGGTAAATCTACTCTAGAAACAGTATTAACAGTACTTCATGCAGGAGGAAAATTCGGTGGAGAAGGATACAAGATATCTGGTGGTCTTCACGGAGTTGGGGTTTCTGTAGTTAATGCTTTATCAGAGAAATTAGTTGCAGAAGTTTATAGAGATGGAAAAATATATAGACAAACATATGAAAAAGGTATACCAACATCAGAACTTGAGGTAGTAGGTGAGTCAACTCATAATGGAACAATAACACATTTTATGCCAGATGCAACTATATTTGATGAAATAGAGTTCAAGTACGAGACATTAGAGCATAGACTTAGAGAATTAGCATTTTTAAATAAAGGTGTAAAAATAATATTAGAAGACAAAAGAGCAGATAGAGAAAAGAAAAAAGAATTCTATTATACGGGAGGTTTAGTTGAATATATTAAGTATTTAAATAAATCTAGAACTGGAATTCATGATGATATAGTTTATATTGATAAAAAGGTAGATGAGCACATTGTTGAGTTAGCAATGCAGTATACTGATGGCTATACAGAGAACATATATTCCTTTGCCAACAATATAAATACTCACGAAGGTGGAACTCACTTAAGTGGATTTAAGACAGCTCTTACAAAAACAGTTAACGATTATGCGAGAAGAAATAAAGTTATAAAAGAAAACGAACCTAATTTATTAGGAGAAGATATAAGAGAAGGTCTTACTGCGGTAGTATCAGTAAAGCTTCCAGATCCTCAATTTGAAGGACAAACTAAAACAAAATTAGGTAACTCTACAATGAGAGGTATCGTTGATAGTATAACAGTTGAAGAACTAGGCGGATTTTTAGAAGAAAATCCAAATACAGCTAAGATAATAGTTGAAAAAGCACTTAGAGCACAAAGAGCTAGAGAAGCTGCAAAAAGAGCTAGAGAATTAACTAGAAGAAAAAGTATACTAGAAAGTACATCATTGCCTGGGAAATTAGCTGACTGTGCGGAGAAAGATCCAGCTAAGAGTGAAGTATTCTTAGTCGAAGGGGATTCTGCCGGTGGTTCCGCTAAGCAAGGTAGAGATAGACATGCACAAGCTATATTACCACTAAGAGGTAAAATACTTAATGTTGAAAAATCCAGATTAGATAAGATATTATCTTCAGATGAAATAAAGAATATGATAACAGCATTTGGTTGTGGTATTGGTGATGAATTTGATTTAGAAAGATCAAGATATCACAAAATAGTAATAATGACCGATGCTGATGTAGATGGTGCTCACATAAGAACATTATTATTGACATTCTTCTTCAGATATATGAAACCTCTTATAGAGAATGGATATATATATGTTGCTCAACCACCTCTATACAAAGTTAAGAAGCAAAAGAAAGAACACTATGTTTATTCAGATAAAGAATTAAATAAATTATTAGAAGAGATAGGAAGACAAGGTGTAGAGCTTCAAAGATACAAAGGGCTTGGAGAGATGAATGCAGAACAATTATGGGATACTACAATGAACCCAGAAACAAGAACTTTATTACAAGTATCAATAGAAGATGCAGTTTTAGCAGACGAGATATTCTCGATGTTAATGGGAGATAAAGTTGCTCCAAGAAAAGAATTTATTGAAGAAAATGCAAAATACGTTAAAAATTTAGATATATAAGAGAGGGGATGAGTATCCATGGAAGAAAATAATAGAATAATCCCTTTAGAGATTTCGGAAGAGATGAAAAATTCGTATATGGATTATGCGATGAGTGTTATAGCTGGGCGTGCTCTTCCAGATGTTAGAGATGGATTAAAGCCAGTTCATAGAAGAATATTATATTCAATGAGTGAATTAAACTTAACGCCAGATAAACCTTATAGAAAGTCTGCCCGTATAGTTGGGGACGTTCTAGGTAAGTACCATCCACATGGAGATACTGCAGTTTATTTTGCAATGGTAAGAATGGCACAAGATTTCTCAACAAGAGGTTTATTAGTTGATGGACATGGTAACTTTGGTTCTGTAGATGGAGATTCACCAGCTGCAATGCGTTATACTGAAGCTAAAATGAGTAAATTAGCTATGGAATTACTAAGAGACATAGATAAAGAAACTGTTGATTATATTCCTAACTTTGATGAATCTTTAAAAGAGCCAACTGTATTACCAGCGAGGTATCCTAACCTTTTAGTCAATGGTTCTAATGGTATAGCAGTTGGTATGGCAACAAGTATACCACCTCATAACTTAGCAGAGGTTATAGATGCAACTATGCATTTAATAGATAATGAAGAATGTAGCGTTGAAGACTTAATGCAATATATAAAAGGTCCAGATTTTCCAACATCAGCAATAATAATGGGAAAAGAAAATATAGCTAATGCATATCAAACGGGTAGAGGTAAGGTAAAAGTAAGAGCAAGAGCTTATATAGAAGAATTACCAAAAGGTAGACAACAAATAATAGTTACTGAAATACCATATCAAGTAAATAAGGCGAGATTAGTTGAAAAAATAGCTGACTTAGTCAAAGATAAAAAATTAGAAGGAATTTCTGATTTAAGAGATGAAAGTAATAGAAATGGAATGAGAATAGTTATAGAACTTAAGAGAGATGCTAATGCTAATATAGTATTAAATAATCTTTATAAACATTCTCAAATGGAAGATACATTTAGTATAATAATGCTTTCTCTAGTTAATGGAGAACCGAAAGTATTAAATTTAAAGCAAATGCTATACTACTATGTAAAACACCAAAAAGAAGTTGTTACTAGAAGAACACAGTTTGAATTAAACAAAGCTGAAGCTAGAGCACATGTATTAGAAGGATTAAGAATAGCACTAGATAATATAGACGCTGTAATAAGCTTAATAAGAGCTTCTAAGACTACTCAAGAAGCTAAAAATGGTCTTATAGATAAATTCGGTTTAAGTGATATACAATCTCAAGCAATACTTGACATGAGACTTCAAAGACTTACTGGATTAGAAAGAGATAAGATTGAAAATGAGTATGAGCAATTAATGACTTTAATAAATAAATTAAGAGAAATATTAGCCAATGAAAGATTACTTCTTAATTTAATAAAAGAAGAAATGCTGATAATAAAAGAAAACTATGCTGATGAAAGAAGAACTGAAATTAGGCATGCTGAAGGTGAAATAGATCAAAGAGATCTTATAGAAGAAGAAGAAATAGCTATAACTCTTACTCACTTTGGATACATAAAGAGAGTTCCAGCTGATAACTATAAGAGTCAAAAGAGGGGCGGAAGAGGTATATCTGCTCTGACAACTAGAGAAGAAGATTTTGTTAAGCACTTAGTCTCAACTACGACTCACAGTAGATTATTATTCTTTACTAACAAAGGTAGAGTATTTAAAATAAATGCTTATGAAATACCAGAAGGTAAGAGACAAGCTAAAGGAACTGCTATAGTAAACCTACTTCAATTAGGACCTAATGAAAAGATAGCAAAATTAATAGCGATAGATGACGAAGATGCTAATCAATATCTATTATTAACTACTAAAAAAGGAATAGTTAAGAAAACTAAGCGTGAAGAATTCAAAAACATTAATAAGTCAGGTCTTATAGCGATAGGACTAAGAGAAGATGATGAGTTAATCGGTGTTAAATTAACAGACGGAACTAAAGAAGTTCTTTTAGTAACTAAAAATGGTATGTCTATAAAGTTTGATGAGAATGATATAAGATATATGGGTAGAACTGCTATGGGAGTAAAAGGTATTACTTTATCAAAGGATGACAAGGTAGTATCTATGAACTTATGTGATGAAGGAACAGAAGTATTAGTAGTTAGTGAAAATGGATTTGGAAAAAGGACAGATATAGCAGAATATAGAAGTCAAATAAGAGCAGGAAAAGGTATAAAAACTTATAACATATCAGATAAGACAGGTAAACTTGCTGGGGCACAAATGGTAAATGAAGATGATGAGATGATGATAATAAACTCAAATGGAGTACTTATCAGATTAAGAGTCAACGAAATATCATTATTTGGAAGAGTTACAAGTGGAGTTAAGTTAATGAAGACTGATGATGAAGTTAATGTAGTTTCTATTGCTAAAATAAATATAGAAGAAGAATAGGATTTTATCCTATTCTTTTTCCTTAATTTAACATACAATTATTCAAGATAGGAGAAGTACCATGAGCAAAAAAAGAGGAAAATTATTTATAATAGGTGCACTTTTAGGGTTTATAGCAGGTTTATTTTTAGCTCCAAAGAAAGGCTCTGAATTAAGAAGAGAAGCTAAAGACAAATTTGAAGAAGTGAAAGAAAATCCAAAAGAAGTTCTACAAGAAACATTAGAGAGTGTAAAAGATAAAGTAAGTAATATAATAGACAACAATATATCAGATGATGAAGAAATACAAATATCAGAAGAAGAAATAGTAATAAGTAAAACTTTTAATGATGAGGGAGAAAGTAAATAATGGATGCATTAGGGTGGCAAATAGGAGCCGTTTTAATTGGTTCATCGACTCTTATCGTAGCTATATATGTAAGTAAATTATTACATAGTACTACAAAAGTTGTAGAAAAGACAAATAAAATAATTGATTATAATGAAAGACACATACATGAAATTATTGAAAATGCGGCTTCAATAACAAAGGAAGCAGAAGAAATAATGGATGTAGTAAATAAACTAACTAGTTTAACAAGAGTATTTAGATTTATGAAAAGATAATTAAAGGATTAAAGGAGGTTTGGAAATGTCAATAAATATAAATTCTAAACTAGATTCTCAAAATAAGTTTTGGGATGTTATGCTTGAAGGAGAATTAGATGTATCTACATGTGATAAACTAAAAGAGCATTTACATAAGTTAACAGATGAAGAAGTGATTGATATAAAAATGGATCTTACAAACTTAGATTATATAGATTCAACTGGTCTAGGAGTTATGATAGGTGTCCTAAAAAAATTAAAAATAAATGAAAAAGACATATATATAATAAATCCAAAAACTAATGTAAAGAAGATTTTTACTATAACAGGTCTAGATAAAATATTTAAGGTGGAGGGATAAGCATTGACTTGGGAAACTATAAAAATGGAAATACCAGCAACTCCTGACTATGTAAGTATTATAAGATTAACAACATCAGGAATAGCTAATAAAGTAGGTTTTTCAATAGAAGATATAGAAGATATGAAGGTTGCTGTATCAGAAGCATGTACAAATGCAATAAAGCATAGTAATGATAATAAAGTTTCTGTTATATATAATTTAATAGAAAATGGATTAGAAATTGAAATTAAAGATAATGGCAAAGGTTATGATATAGCTTCAATAGAAGCTCCAGATTTAGCGAATCCAAAGGAAAATGGTTTAGGATTATTTATAATTCAAACTCTTATGGATGAAGTTAACATGGAATCTAGAGGAAAACAAGGAACAACTATAAAAATGACTAAATATTTAGGAGTTGATATTTAATGAAAAATGTAGCTAATGCTACAAATTATCTAAATATAGATACTAAGGAACTATTTAGGATATATAGTGAAAATAAAAATGATAAAGAAATTAGAAATATTCTTATAGAAAGACACTTATATTTAGTTAATTTACTGGCTAAGAAGTATATAAATAAAGGTGTAGAGTTTGAAGATATATATCAAGTAGCTTCCTTAGCTTTAATATATGCAATTGATAGATACAATATAGATAAGGGTTATGAGTTTAGTAGTTTTGCTTCACCGACTATAGTTGGTGAAATAAAAAAATACTTTAGAGATAAAGTATGGACATTAAGGGTTCCAAGAAGAGTACAGGAATTAAATAAAAAAATAAGTGAAGCGAAGCTTATACTAGAACAAAAAAATAAAAAACATCCTAAAGTAAAAGATATTGCAGAGTATTTAGATTGTAGCGAAGAAGAAATTCTAGAAGCGATGGAAGCTTCATATGGATATCAACCTATATCATTAGATTCATCAAGTAATGAAGACTCAGAAGATAAAGATGTAACTCTTATGGATAAAGTAGGACATGAAGAAAAGAGCTTCAAAAATATAGAGCAACAAGATTTTATAGAAAACTTTATAAAGCAATTAAATGAACTAGAAGTAAAAATATTTAAAGATAGATTCTTTTTAGATAAGACACAATCAGTAATAGCAAAAGAGCTAGAAATATCTCAAATGACTGTTTCTAGGCTAGAAAAAAAGATAGTAGAAAAATTAAAAAAAGAATATGAAAAAAATATTTAAAAAAGTATTGACCTACTGTTGATAGTATAGTAAAGTATTACTTGTCCCTAAGAAAAGGGATAACGGCAAAAAGAAATGTCGGAGAATATGAACTTTGAAAATTAAACAGTAGGTTAATTTATAGAAACAAACATAATTCTTAACAGAATTAAAACACAAACAAACCAAGCCAGATATTCAGATAATGATTAGCTGAGCGATGGACAACTTTTTAAATTATATTT
>NZ_JBOFOR010000103.1:0-3249 GCF_051659545.1 Romboutsia sp.
ATTTCTGATGCTTTATCCAAGTTGTTCATTAATAAATTTCTCCAATTATGATAATATATTTATCTATATAATACCAGTATTTTTACTGAAACAAAATATATTATAAAAAGTGACAATATTTAATGGAACATATATATATTGTTTCTATTTTTTCCACTTATAATGTCATTATTGTATGGAATGATATTTGATATAAGCATTGATTTTTTAGCAAAGAAGGTGTTATTTTTGAAAAAACTGACTTGTCTTTTAACTGTCTTGTCTTTATGTTTTTCTTTGTCTGGTTGTTCTATAGCTAGTACAAATATTTCTATGGGGATAAATAAGGAAAGGTTTAAAATCCAACTTGCTGATTTTGATAATACTTGTATTAATTGGTTTTTTATTCCGAATACCCAAGCTAGAACACCTAAAATTAACGACAAACTAAATTTTGAATTAAATGATTATAATGCTATTTATAATGGTCCAACTAATTCTAATAAGAAATCTTTGTATTTAACTTTTGATGAAGGTTATGAAAATGGATATACTGAACGAATTTTAGATGTTTTAAAAGAAAAGAATGTAAAAGCTATTTTCTTTGTTACTTCTCATTATATTTGTTATTCTCCTGATACGGTAAAAAGAATGGTGGCTGAAGGTCATGTGGTAGCTAATCATACTAAGCACCACTACTCTATGCCTAGTGTTACTTATTCTGCTGTGGCTTTTAATAAAGAGCTTTATGATGTTGAAGATAGATTCAAGAAATTGACCGGTCAAGATATGCCTAAATTTTTTAGACCACCTATGGGTAAGTACTCTGAAAAGAGTTTAGCCATGACTAAAGATTTAGGTTATAAGACTGTATTTTGGAGTTTTGCTTATGGTGATTATGAACCTAATAGTCAGCCAGGTGTTGGATATGCTAAAAATCATATTTTTAGCCATCTTCATGATGGTTCTATATTGTTGTTACATGCTATATCTAAAACAAATGCTAGTATTCTTGGTGAGGTTATTGATGAGGCTAGAAAAGATGGGTATGAATTTTACTTGTTACCTTAGTTATAATCGTTAAAAAGCGTAGACTCCGTCTACGCTTAAAATATAAAATTTAACTTTTATTTTAAATTAATTAGCTCTTTCTATCATGGGTATGAATTTATCTTTATATTCATTTAATATTTTTTCAGCACTATCTACAGTTGTTTTGTTTACATATTCATAATTCAAATTTCTTTCTTCATTTATTACTTGTTCTAATTGTTCAATAGCTATTTTTTGGCCTTCTTCTCCACCTTGTTCAAATTGAACTTTAACACCAGCTATAGCATGTTGTATTCTTGCTACTATACTGCTATAACTATCATTTACTTTTGCTAATGTATCATATACATATTTTGTATCTTCATTTTCTATTCCATTATGTCTAACTCCATTTACTCTATCTACTGCTGCACCTATGTAGCTAGCCATTAATTCCCATTGACCACTTTGGGTAAAGTCTGCGCCCTTTAACATATTTGATGTCATATTTGCTTCATGTACAGCTCTTGCTAATTCTAATTTTAATTTGTATTGTTCTAATATTTTTTCTGCACTATTTATAGTAGTTTGATTTACATATTCGCCTTTTAAGTTATCTCTTTCTTCTTTTATTATTTGCTCAAATTGTTGTACCGCTATTTCTTTCCCCTCTAAGCTTCCATTTGCAAATTGAGTTTCTAATCCATTTATAGCATGTTGTATTCTTGCTACTATACTATTATAGCTTCCATTTATTTTAGCTAATGCTGTGTATATCCCCTCTACTTCTTTATATTCTACTCCATTATACACAAGACCATTTGCTCTATCTACAGCTGCTCCTATGAAGCTAGACATATATTCCCATGAACCTCTTTGAGTAAAATCTGCATTTTCTAAACGCTCTATAGCTATTTTAACTTCACCTCGTGCTACCTCTAATTGTTCTTTCAATTCTCCCTTTACTTCTGTATTATCTTTAGCTGTTTTATCTAATTCGTTCTTATATTGCGCTAACAAGCTTTTTGCACTTTCTAGTGTAGATTTATTTACATATTCATATTTTAAATTTTCTTCCTCTATGATTATTTGTTCTAATTGATTTACTGCTATTGTTCGGCCTTCTTTTGTACCATTTTCAAATTGGGCTTTGATTCCATTTATAGCATGGTTTATTCTACCTACTATACTATTATAGCTTTTATTAACATTTGCTAATGTATCATATACATACTTTGTATCTTCATTTTCTATTCCGTTATGTCTAACTCCATTTACTCTATCTACTGCTGCACCTATGTAACTAGCCATTAATTCCCATTGGCCACTTTGAGTAAAATCTGCATCCTTTAGCATATTTGATGTCATATCTGCTTCATGTACTGCTCTAGCTAGTTCTAACTTTAATTTATATTGTTCTAATTTTTCTTCTGCACTCTTTATAGTAGTTTCATTTACATATTCGCCTTTTAAGTTATCTCTTTCTTCTTTTATTATTTGCTCAAATTGTTGTACCGCTATTTCTTTACCCTCTAAGCTTCCATTTGCAAATTGAGTTTCTAATCCATTTATAGAATGTTGAATTCTTCCTACTATACTATTATAGCTTCTATTTATTTTTTCTAAGGCCTTATTTACGTTTACTATTCTTTGATCACTCGCATCTGCTCCATTATATAAAGCTCCATTTATTCTACTCAATGCAGCTTTCATGTAATCAGACATTCTTTCCCATTCTCCATATATTGTGAAGTCACATTCGTCTAATGTACTTAATGCATTATTAGCCTCTGTTTGAGCGTCATTTAATAATTGATCAATCTCAATTTCTGTTAATTTTTTAGTTTCTACTACTTGATCCTTTGTATTTTCTACTGTATCTTTAGGTTCTAATGCAAATGTAGTTACTGGCAATGCTGTACCTGCTACTGAAGTTGCAATTAACCCTGCTACTATTAATTTTTTAGTACTTAACTTTTGTAATTTTTTTGGCATGAAAATCCCCCTGTTTTTTATAATAATTTTTATTAAAACCCCTAAGCTTATCCAACCTATGAACTTCATATATTTCAAAGAAATTTCTACTAATATTTTTTCATAATAAATAAATTTCTCTGAAGTCTATTAATTATGATTACACTTATATTGTAGTTACTTCAAAATTCAATATCTATTACCCATTGATGTAGTTTTTTTTGTCTACTTATTTGTTACACTAGTAGAGTATTCTTTTGTAGT
>NZ_JBOFOR010000104.1:0-27620 GCF_051659545.1 Romboutsia sp.
GTCTCTTTAGCTATTCTATTTATTTCATCAATGTCAAATACATCTTTCATATTCTTAATTAAATGTTTAATTCTTTTATGCATAAATTTAAGTCCTACTTTCTATTATGATTAAAAATTATATCATAACTGAAAAATAGGACTTCTTAGGTTGACGGCCATGGACGGTACCCCCATTACAAATCCATTCAATTCCTCTATCAAGAATTTTATTCCCAGAACTTTGTTTTATTAATCCTTTATGAACGTCTTTTGAAAAGATATTATTCCATTCATTTATACACTGTTCATATTTACTATTCACATTTTCCACCCCTTAAATTTACAATTAATAAATTTCTATTTATCTATAATGCTATACCTTATTTATAAATGCATCAACTATAATTTAATGGATATATTCATTGGTATTACTAAACTTCAACAAACTTTGGTGCTATTTTGCAGAAAAAACGCAGGTTGGCCTACAAGTAGATGGCAACCCAATAGGTGTAACTCCTACCAGTATAAATGTTGGAACTGTACCTGCTGGTGGAACTTCTGTTGTAACTTTCAAAGTTAAAATTAATTGTTAGGACTTTAATATACTTAAATCTCTAGAAAATATATTAGATATTTTTTATATAAGTCCCCAAAATTTTTTTCAAAGTATTTATATTTTAGTGTATGTAAATTAAATGCTTACAAATTATCCCCCCCTCAACTTTTAATACCTGAGTGTTGATGTGGGGGCTAATACTTTTTAGGTGTTTATATACTCAAATGTAAACATTTATATTTAGGTAAACATATTTGTATTATACTTAATATTACATTTTAACAATCCACAATAACCTTAAAACTGATAGTAGAACTAGTACCTGAACTAATAGTTCCTACATTTATACTTGATGGAGTGCCTGCAATAGTAGTTCCATTTACAGTTAAAGAGTTCGCTATAAAACTAGTACCATTTGGTACGGTATCGTGAACAATTACATTTAATGCAGCAGTATTACCTGCATTAGGAATAGAAATTGTATAAGTTATAATATCACCACACGTAGCAATACTCTTGTCTACATATTTTTCTAAAGGATTTAAATCAATATAATTAACTTGGGTATTTACAACATTGGAAAATGTATTATCACTATTATATAAATTAATTATTGGATCAACTAAATAATCATACCTTATAGTTGCCTCATTAGGAACAGGATTTGGAAATGGTATCAAATCTACTTTTACCTTGAATGTTACTGTATTAATAGTTCCTGTTGCTATAGTTCCTAAATTTACACCATTAGGAGGATTTGGATTTTGAGTTCCTAAATTTATCCCATTGAAGATAAATGAATTTAGAACAATTGATGTATCTCTTGGTACTGTATCTACAAATACAACATTGACAGCACTTGTATTTCCACTACACATAAATGATACAGTATATGTTAAAGTATCTCCAACTGTTGCAAAATCTTTATCTACTTTTTTTACAGCATCTGATATTTTAGCATAATTTATATTGGTATAGTCTTCAGTTGTAACTTGACTATTTCTTCCTGGAGGTATAGTAGTACTATATATAACAGTAGCTTTATTTGTGATAGGATTAGGGCTTGGTATTGTATCTACAGTTACCTTAAATGTTATTGTAGTTCTTTGATCATTTGCAAGTGTTCCTACATTTATTCCATTTGGCGGCGTTACTGTTGCATCTGGTATAGTTATTCCATCTACGGTTACGGAGTTTAATACAAATGTTGTGTCATTAGGAAGTGTATCAACAACAACTATATTAGTTTGCTCTAATCCGGATACATTATGCCAACTGATTATATAAGTTAAAGTATCTCCAACTGTTGCATAATCTAAATTTACTATTTTAAATGCATCGCTTGGTGGATAAGTAAAAGTATGAGCTATATTTGAATACTTTACTTCATGATCAAGATTAGGACTACTTGGATCAACAATATGATCGTACTGTACTACACCTATATTTAGTATATTAGGATCTGGGCTAGGTACCGTAGTTATAACTACTTTAAATGTTAAAGTAGTACTTTGATTTACGCCTAAATCAGGGAGTGTTACTCCTCCAGATGGAAGTTCTAGTGTTGCACCAGGTATAGTGACTCCATCTATCGTTATTGAATTTGCAATAAATGTTGTAGCTGTTGGTGTTGTATCTGTAAAAAATAAGTTCGTTCCACTTACATTTCCTGTATTTGTAAAACCAATCGTATAAGTTAAAGTCTCTCCAACAAATGATAACTCTTTATCTACTAATTTTACGGGTATTATATCAGCGTGATTAATTTGAGTACTTACAGTATTTGTATTTTGAGGTGGTAAATTTGGAATAGCAACTGATCCAGTATTTAATATAAACATTGGTATATCATCAATTTCCATAACTTCAACTTTCCATGTTATGGTTACAGTCTGTCCTGGATTTATAGTTGTTAGCGTTATACCATCTGCAATAGTTGTTCCAGTATAAGCAGTGCTTACACTTAAAGAGCCTGGTTCAAATTCAGTGCCATTAGGTGTAGGATCAGTAAACACGACATTTGTTGCAACAATAGTGCTAGTATTTACTATTGTTACAGTGTAAGTTAAAAGTTCATCTTTGCTAGAAAACAATCTATCAACGCTTTTTATAGCACTTAAAGTAGGAGGTGTATATGATGAAACTGATGCTGTAATGCACTGATCAAATGAATAAGTTTCATCAAAATTATCTCCAAATGATGATGAGAAGTCTGCAAGTTTAACACTTCCTGCAACTACTGGAATATAACCAGCTGTAAAAGTTAATGCTACTCCAGACGCTAAATTTCCAAGTGCTCCACTACTCCAAGTTATAGTTTGCCCAACTACACTTGTAGGTGCAATTGTTGCATCATTATTATAAGTCATACCTGCTGGTAAAACTACTGTAAAATTCGCATTAGTAGCTGTACTTGCTCCTTTATTTATAATCGAGAATGTTATAGTATTTATAATATTTTGTATTAATACAGATGGTGTAAATTCAAGGTACATTAAAGATTTTGATATGGAAAAAAATATTGAATCTAATATAAATCTATAATATAAGTTCTCCATATTACTTGTATACGGTAGTTTTGGGCTATAATTATGCCCACCTTCATATACAACTTTACCTGCTCCTGTTCCATTTTTATATGGTCCAACCATCATAAAGTCGTATTGTTTTCCATCCTCTGTGAAGTGTGCAATAATTTGAGTTTGTGAATTATATACAAGCCCAGGAGTCAAGTGATACGTACTTTCATAACTTCCACCCGGTAATCCTTGTACTTGAGTAGTTGAAACTGATTGCGCTACTGGAAAATCTGGAACATCAACTACAAAAGAACCATCATCTCCTTTATTATTGTCCGTTCCTGGAAAACCTGTCTGAGTTAAAAATGGACCTACCGTATTTTCTAGTGATTCTACAGACTCACAAGTTGCATGTAAATATCCACCGAGTCTTAAATACTCATTTAGTTCGAATTCAAGTGCAGGTAAATCCCAGTTACCTTCCCCTGTATGAGGTGAAAGGAAAATATCATACCCTATGTTCCTACAAGTAGCTAAACTATATCCAAAAAATGCTCCGTTAGCTATATCTATTTCACTAAGAACATCAGGTGAACTACTAACCCATGAGTTACCATTAGAGTCTGGTATACCTGCAATATTTAAATAGTTTCTCATTATACCATTATTATTTTCTTCAATTGCAATTCTTGGAGCACTTGTCATAGTTGCTGCAATATTAGCTTGAAATTGAGCCGTAGCACGATGAACTTTAACATTTGGATTAAGAACTTGCCAAGCTGTTATAATTGGTGCGGCGGCTGATTCAAATGCTGAGTCTATAATAAATGGTCCACCTGTGTAATTATGATTTAAAATAGGTGTACTAGTTTGAAAATCTTGAGCAGATGCTACAAAGTCAGTACCACCAAAGGCCTTTCCAGGCTGAATAGCCCATTTAACTGGAATTCCATTTAAAAGTAATTTGTATACTAATCCATAAGCTTTAAACATTCCATTATTTTGATATAATACATCCATAGGAATTATTAATGTATTTGATTGAAATATTTCTAGAGCCATAATTCATTCCTCCTTATTCGTTATCAGATATTTACTTAGTTGAGTTTTTAACCTCTCCAATTTATTATGTCATTATTTTATTTAACTTTTGATTTAATTTTTTTATAATGAACATGGTGAGGTGTTATATAATATGAATTTTTATGCTACGCAGGTTACAATCTTTTATTATTTTAAAGTTATAAATTCTTACTATTTCATTTTTTTCTCCAATAATTTTTCTAACCTTTCACTATATCGTGATTTTGAAAATTAAATGTGTTAATTCCATATCACTAATTTAGTCACTGTAAATAATTTGTAATAATACATGTATATATTATTATATTTACGTTTTTAATTTTACATACATATTTGTAAATATAAAGATACCGAGGGAACATTTTATATTATAAAATGCTCCCTCGGTATCTTTATATTATTAATGCGTTTGATGTTAATACATAAAAAATTATCTTATTATTCTGTATTTCATTAATACCAAAATCTAATATCTCACTATCTATATTAATATTTTTATTTATCAATTTTTTATCTATTGCTATACTTATTAATTTATCTAAATCCATTATTTGATAGTTTAGTATATTTTGGGTACATATATAATCTACTCTGATTTTTATACTCAAATGACAAGTCACATAATATTTATTATTAACTTTAGAATCATCATGAAATATGCACTCAGACTTAACAGATATTTTTGTTATTTGATTTATATTTTTATTTAATAAAATTTCATCATCTATCATGTCTACACAAAATGCTCTAGACAACAAATTGTATTCATTTGATATACCTAAAAAATTTATACTTTCCATACCTAACTCCCTCTCTACTACTTCTCCCATTAGCTAGTTAAAGGCAAAAATTTACATATTAGTAATTTTAAATGTTTACAAATTTGTTTTTGTTTACGTTTATATTTTATATTAAACTCCTAAACTTGTTGCAAATAAATAATCTTATACTTTTTAATTTATACATATAGCTATATTTGCACAATAAAATATTTCATTAGAATTAACTATAGTTGCAAATAAATTTGTAGCTAAAATACTCAAATCCAAATAACTATCATCGTAATCTTTTAAAGATGTGTAAAATGTTTTATACACTACATGATTTAATACATTTAAAGTTCCAAAATTTTCACTATCTCCATATTCAAAGTAAATACTAAACTTACATTGAAAAATTATTATATTAAAATGAAACTCTTCTCCCTCATAATTTACTTCTTCAAATGCATCTATAACTTTATGATTTATTATTTCTTTGTGTATAGATGCTCCACTCAAACTTTTTGCATAACCTTCAATTTTTGCATGTCCTTCTATTTTTTCACTTATGCTATGTTTAAATTCATAATCTCCTAGGGAATCTATTCCGCTAAATTCAATTAAATCATTCATAAATTACCCCCTAAGAGTTATCTTATTTATTGAGCTTGGTGTATTTAAAAGCATTTCTGTTTCTAAATTTTTATTAATTTTTTGTATGTATCCAAACTTATTATCTTTACTACATATATAGATGTTACTTGAATCAACGTCTATATCAAAGTCTTGTATAATAAAATTATTATCAGAGATTCTTTCTATATCAAAGTATATCAAATCATATTTTATAAGCTTTGATATATTATTTTCTTTGTAAAAAATCAAAATTTCTTTTTTATTTGTACTATCTTTTATAAATTTAACGTTTATTATATCATCAAAATCAAAATCTAAGTTTATCGGATTTAAGAAATTCGTATCTACATCCAATGTGTAAAGTTGTATTTTATCATTTCTACTTATCTTAATTATAATACTATCGCCACTATAACTAACAAAATAGTCTAATACATTTTCATACTCAAATATAGATGCAATACTATTGTTTTTATCCATCGAATATAACATTAGTTTTTCTTCTTTAAATGCCAAAAAATATAATATTTTTTTATTGTGGTCATAGTAAGGGTTTGTATTTTTTGTGCTTATTTTATCGCTTGTAAGTTTTTTAGTTCTTTTATTAGCTAAATTAAACTCATATATTTGCTCTTGATCTTCAGTTTTATTTGTAAAAATAATGTTATTCTTATCAATAAGGAAGTTAGTTATATTATCAAAATCAATAAGTTTATCAGGCTGTTTTGTATCTTCACTTATATAATATAAATTTGTATTATCATTGTTTTTTCCTAAGAAAAGTAAATCCGATGAATTAGGTTTAAACTTTATATTTAGTAGCTCTATATTATTGAAGAAAGTTCTTTGAGTTAATCCCTTACCGTTACTGTATGACATAAATATATTTTCACCAAATCCATTGTCTATAGTAAATGCTATATAGTGAGATGCATTTATTTTAACATCTATTCCTAAATAATAAGATATTAAAATATTGTTATTAACTACTTTTACATCTAAGTTTTCTATGAAAATTTCATTTAATAATTTTTTATTCATATACATACTATAAGAACTATAACCTTCTATTTTATTTGGTAGATTTATACTTTCTAAATTCAGAAAATTATCTTCGAATACATATAATGTATTCGATTCATCTATTGAGTAGATAATTTTAATAGAAATGTTTAATAATAAATACAAACTTGATGAATTTTTATCAAAATTCATATTTTTTATTGTACAATGTATTATTGCTGATGAGATAGTACCTATTTCCTTGTCTTCTAAATCTATTCTTTTAAACTCTTTTATAGTGGTACTAAATTCTGATAAGTTCTTTTTCGATTTAACTAATCCAACTTTTTGCATAATCATCACCTATAATTTAATCTTAGTTATAACTCAGTTTATATAATAAAAGTACAATTTTTTTCTATGAATTCAATTATAACTATCTCTCTATGATTAATTTTATTATATTATAATCAACTATAATACATAATTTATTAAATATATATATTATCGCATCCAGATCTAATTTAATGCTCCTTATCCGTAACAACCATCAGTATTTAGATACATTGAGAAGTCAGTTTCTGTTTTTTTATAACGTATGTATATTTCAATACATAACATGTAGGGAAAGTGAGTATTTAGCATCCCTTTCCCTACATTAAGTTTGAATTTTTGTCATTTCTATCTATTAAATTAAATATAATTTAATAAATGCTCTACTTACTTGTTTTATTAATAAATTTAGCGTCTAGGTCTTCTATTTGTTTTTTCATTGTAACATTCCGAATTATTATCACAACATTGTCCGCCTAATCCGACTTCACCTGGTTTAGCTATTATTGGATCATATTCTCTGCACGGATCAAATGGATATCCATCGCAAGGATCACAAGGGTTGCAGTTTCCATTAGCATAAGGTATTACTCTTTCTGGTCCATAAGCAGCTTTACTTACTAATACTTTGTAACAAGGTGTTTCTCCGTCTTCATCACAAGAACATAGTTCAAATTGATAGAACCCATCACAATCACTTATAGTATGAGCTACACCTTGATAATACATACAACTTCCATCACAAATAACTTTTAGTAATTTTACTAATGCATTTGATACGGGTTTCCCCTCACAATTAACTACTCTGCCCCACAATCTAACTGATTTAAATTCAGATACAACTATATCAGCTCTTATTTCACTTTCGCAATAATTAACATCAACATCAAGAGAATTTCCGCTTGCTATACTAAGTCCTGAAGAACAATTACATTTACAATTATTTTGTTTTGTATTTTTTGACACAATAACGCCCTCCTTATATTCTATATATTCTATAGACAATTTAGTTGCCATACTATAATATATGATTATTTATAAAATTGTGCTTTTATTAATAATATATTTTTTTTTTCATATTAATAATAAAGAAAAGTATTTTTAAGTAGGTGATATTAGTGAAAAATAAAGCAACACATGTTGACATCCATGAAAATTTAAATTTAGAATTTACTTATGAAATAGATAATACGGACGTCTTTAATGGCGATATCTTAACTCATACAATAAAAATTAATAATACTACCCATTCTACAATGGCAAATTTAATACTCAAAAATAATAGAAATAACAATTTAAAATTTATAGAACATTCATTAACAGTAAATGATATTTTTAGAGTTGGCGAAAATCTAAGCGAAGATATTGTATTAGGGGAACTAGAACCTGATGAAAGTTTAAATATTACTTATAAAACAAAAGTTACTACTTTATCTGATAATACTGATTTATATCAAGTTCTACTCTATAGTAATGTAAATCAACATTTTATAATTAATAGTAATAAAGTAAGTTTTAAAATGTCTTATCTAAATGAGGTTGAAAAAAATATGATTGAAGCAAAAATAGGAAATAATAATTTCAAAAGAAAACTAAGTAAGGTAACTGCTCAAATAGGAGATGTAGTAACTTCAAGTCTTCTAATTGAAAATACAGGTCGTGTTGAATGTAAACATTTGAAGATTTATGAACCTATAAATAATTCACTAGAATTTGTTGAAGGAAGTTTACTTATAAACAACGAAAACGTTTACAATGCTGATATATTTAAAGGTGTATCTATATATAAAGTAAGTCCTAATGAAGTTATAAATGTATCATATGAGCTTAAAATAATAGATATTTCAAAACCTAACCCTATAGATAGTAGAGTTAGTTTAGATTATAGTTTCTTGAATAAAGATATATATGAACCTAAAACTATATACAGTACAAAATGTAAGCTTTATATAAATAATCCTAGCCTTTATATAAAAGATAATAACTTATTTATAAAAGACAATATAAATTATAAATACTGCTATAGCGGAGATTATATTTTTTTCAACTTAAGTTTTGAGAATAAAGGAAATGTAGGTCTTGAAAATATATATTTAAACTTTAATTTTCCACCAGATTTAGTGTTAGATAGAAATACACTTAAAATAAATAATGCTCTATACAGTGAAAAGTTACAAAACTTTATAAAGTTGCCTAATTTAAACATATCTCAAATTGTAAATGTAGAATTTTATGCAAAGCATTCATTTATAGAAAAATATAACTTAGATGTGTCTTTTGCCTTAGATTATACATTTAGAGATATACAAAATCAATCCCCTTGCAAAAAAAGTAACATTTTTAATGAAAGTATTGTAATTGTAAATCCTAATTTAGAGGTAAATAAATTTATTTCGGACAAAGATATTGAAATAGATAGAGAATTCACTAAAAATATAAACATAAAAAATACTGGCAATATAGCTTTAAGGGATGTCCACTTATTTTTAAATGAAAGTGAATTCTTGAAAAGATGTAGCAATACTATTTTTATAAATGGAACTTACAAAGAAAATAATAAATCAATATCAATAGATGTAATTGATATTAATGAAACTGTAAATATAGCTATTAGGTATAAAGTGGATACTTTACCTCTGCATGAAACTATTTTACCCGAAAGCGAAGTAGTTGCAAGATATAGTATTCTTGATGGATACCCTCCAGTTGAAATAATAAAAAAATCTAATAAGTTAAGTTTAAACATAAAAAATTACTCCTTAGATATTACTGGGAAATGTAGTTCTAATACTTTGATGCTAGATAGCAAAACTAATTATATATTCAATATAGTAAATACAGGAAATATAAAATGTAGTGATATAAAATTAAGTTTAAATCTACCAGAATGTATTCAATACGTTGAAAATAGCCTTTATGTTAATGGTAAACAAATAGATATAAGTAATTCATCTGATTTAATAAATATAGGAGCTTTAAACTCAAACGAATCTATAATTGTTAGTTTTAGTTTTTATGTATCTAATTTCCCCTACAAAAAACAAGTTAAAATTAATGGTATTTTATATGGTCAATACTCAAGTCATGAAAGTGTTATAAATAAGAGCTTTATAAGTAATGAAACAATTTTAAATGTAGAAAATATATCTCTTGATATAGTAAAAACAGCATCCTCTGACTACTTACAAAATGGTGATATTGTAAAAATACAAACTATACTAAACAATACTGGAAGTGTAGATTTAAAATTATTATATTTTAAAGATAACATTGAAACTAACTTATCTTTTGTAGATAATTCTGTTTATATAGATGGTGAAAACATAGAAAATACAAGTCCTCTAGATGGCATAGCTTTAAATGATTTAGATGCTGGCCAAAATATATTACTGAGCTATGAATATGAATATATTCAAAAATCTTCTGGTACTAAAATAATGAATTTTAGTGATATATTTTACTCCTACTCACTTGATGATACTAACTTAAAAAATATTAACATGAAAAGTAATATTTTATACTTTGAGGGTGCATTATCAACATTCAAACAGTTTAGTATAGAAAATGAATATATACTAAAAGACTTTGAGCCAAGTATTTCAGATATTGCAAGTGTTACTTCTAATGCAAAAATTGAGCATTATTATGATATAGATAGTATAAAAAATAAATCAGTTGATAATTTCTCCTCAACTGGCAAAAAAGTCATTGTAAATGGATTTGTAATAAATAGGGTTGAGTATTTATCAAATAATGAAAATCCATCAGTTTATGTACTAGAAAGAACTGATCCTTTTACTATTTTTATAAATCTACCAAGTGACTGTAATAGCGAAGATGTGGTTTTTAAAGCTAATTGTGATAATATCTTTTATAAAACAACCAGTCAAAGAGGAGTATTTGTATCAAGCTTAATTTCTATAGAGGGTGTACTATAATACAACTTAATTCTTTATTTGTAAATTGATCTTTAAATAAAATAGTAACTATAATTCTCCAAAAACATATATTAAATAGTAAGATGATTAAATCTTAATATCTAAAAGAGAGGTTATTTAGCTATGGGTAACTGTTATGAAGGTAATTCAAAAAATTGTTCTCATTCTGATTGCCAGGCAGAAAACATAGGAAATTGCGATAAGTATAAAGCGAAATCTGATGAATTGTCTGAAAAAGGATATTGCCTTCAAGAAGAGGCTAATAAATTCATATGTGAGTCAAAAAAATTAGAAGAACATGCAAGAGAATTAGAATGTAAAGCGAATTGTTTCTGTAACGAAGCCAAGGAATATTGGGATAAAGCTTATAAAATAGAAGCAGAATCTAATCGTTTATTAGATCTTGCTAATTTCTATTCTCAAAAAGCATCAGAATGCTACAAAAATACAAGGAACTCATGTGAATGTAGATCTAATTGCGGCAGTGATTGTTGCACTCCTAACTGTTCTTGTCAAAGTAAGAATTGCTAAAATTTCTATAAGTTATTGTAAAAATAGTTAAGATGAATTGTCAAAGACAAATCATCTTAACTATTTTTATTTGTATATTTTTTATAGTTAACGTGCATTTTTTTCTTTTGGGGCATATTGTAAAATAAGAAATATTAACCAATTAAATTGAGTTTTTATATTCTTTAAAACCTTTACTAAATATTATTAATCTAGACAATATGTATTATTTTTTAAAACACCTATAATTTGAAAAGAAAGGAATGATTTTATGGCAACAATTAAGTTCGCAAATCCATCAACTGGACCACTTGCAAGTGCAATCGGATGGATAGATTTCGGAACGTTAGTATTAGGTCCAGGAAATTTAGTTCCTGGAGTTAGCGCATCCTTTCCAGATGGATCAACTATAACATTTGATTTGAGTAATACTGCAGTTGTTTCGGGAGGAGAAACTTTTAAGGCTTCTATACCACCAGTATATGGTGGGGCTGCTTTTGGAAATACTGGATACTTGGGTATAAATGGAAATGTTGTTTTATATTCAGTAAACATTACTCTACCATCAGCTACATCATTGATAACTCTTAGCAATATATCCGTTAGAGATCCACTTGGGAATGCAATAACAAATTATTCAATAGTTGCAGCTGATGGAGAAAGTACTGACCAAGAACAGATAGTATTTAAAACAAATTTACCTATCTGGCGCTCATTAATAAACTTACCTCCTGTTACACCACCTCCACTTGGTCCTAGTATTTCTGGTATAGGATCTAGTACAGTTACAATATCAGCATCAGGTCCTATAGGTCAAGTTCAAGGCCCAGTAATAATATCTAACTCACCTACTCAAGTTTCAGCATTAGTCTCTGTTTTACAAGGTCAGTTAGAAGGAGTCGCATTTGGTATAGTCTTAACTAAGGTAACTTTAATTAAAGATATCACTAAAAGGATATTTTCAAGTGATCAATTTAATTTAAATATAACAGGTATTCCAAGTACTATAAATACTACAACAGGAAGTACAACAGGCCCTCAAACATCAACAGAGGCCATAGTATACGATGTACCTCCAGGGAATGCTTATAGTTTTGATGAGGCAATGGCTTCAGGAAGTTTTGGTTTATTGAGTCAATACACTCAAATAGTTAGTGCAACAAATGTATCAGGTGGAACAGACGTATCAGGCATAAATACTTTGGGTCAAAGCGCTACTACTACAATAGGGGACAATATAATCGTAACTATAAGAAATACTCCACATCCTGTAAGCACAAAAAAAATTGTCGATAAAAGCTATGCAGGCATAAATGATATATTAACCTATACAATAGCATTGGTAAATGCATCTATGAATACAGCTATTAATATTAATATTATAGACACAATACCAAATGGAACATCAATTGTAGCAGGAAGTTTAACTATTGATGGGGTAACCATTCCTGGGTCACCAGCTCCTCCATCTGGAATAACTCTAGCTACTCTTGTACCAGATCAATTAAGCACAATAAGTTTTAAAGTTTTAGTAAACACTGTACCTTCACCTAATTTAGTACAAAATAGCTCGACTACAAACTATTCATTCTCTATAACTACTATTCCAGGTGGGTCATTCAACTCAAATATAGTTACTACAACAATTAATTCGGCTAATTTAAGTAGTATAAAAGCTGTAGATAAAAGTGTAGTAAGCGTTGGAGATACGTTAAATTATACTGTAACAATAACAAATACAGGTACAACAACTGCAATTAATGTAGTATTTAAGGATACAATACCAAATAATACTACATTTGTACAAAATTCATTAATGATAAATTCAGTTGCACAGCCAGGAGCAAATCCTTCTCCTCCAGGATATAATATAACATCAATACCAGTTGGAACTACTACTATAACATTCCAAGTAACAGTAGATACTGTACCAAGCCCTAATCCTATTCCAAACTCTGCTAATATAATATATGATTATATAGTAGATCCTTCAATTGGCAATACGAATAGTGGAAGTACAAATAGTAATATAGTAAATACAAAAGTTAATTATGCTGATATTAAAAATCCTATAAAGAGTGTAGATATATCTTCTGCTGATATAGGTAATATATTAAATTATTTTATAGTCTTAAGAAACACAGGAAATACTACTGCAAATAATGTAGCCTTTATAGATACAATACCAAATGGAACATCATTTGTAGTAAATAGTGTTTTAGTAAATGGAACAACTATAGCAGGGGCATCACCAATTCCACCAACAGGAGTAAGTGTAGGTGATATAGGGCCATCACAAATATCAACAGTAAGATTCAAAGTAATAGTAAACACAATACCTTCGCCAAATCCTATTTTAAATAATGGAACTGCCACATATCAATATATACTAGATCCTACAATAGGTTCGACCGCTAGGGGAAGTGGTGTTACTAATACGGTAAGTACTTTTGTAAATAATGCAAATTTAAATACTATAAAAAGCGTAAACAAAGAATTTGCAATGGTTGGAGATACACTGATTTACACTATTGGTATAACAAATACAGGTAATACTAGTGCTAACAATATAATTTTTACAGATACTATACCAACAAATACAACTCTTGTTATAAATTCATTAACTGTAAATGGCACAACTATAGCAGGATCAAATCCATCTCCTCCAGCAGGAGTAAATATAGGTACAATACCTGGAGGAGGTACTTCTACAGTAACATTTAAAGTAACTGTAAATACAATACCAAGTCCAAATGCCATTTTGAACTCCTCAACTACACAATATAGTTATATAATAGATCCTACACTTGGAACTTCAACTACAGGTAGCTCTAATAGTAATACAGTAAATACTACAGTAAAGGATGTTGTTGTAAGTGCTATAAAATCAGTAAATGCCGCTAATGTACTTGTAGGAGATAATATAATTTACACTATAGTATTTAACAATACAGGTAATACAACAGCAAACAATCTTGTTTTTATAGATACAATACCAAATGGAACATCTTTTGTTTCAAATTCTTTACAAATAAATGGAATCCAACAAACAGGAGCTACTGTAGCACCACCTAACGGTGTATCACTACCTAATTTAGGAATAAATCAAACTTCTACTTTAACATTTAAAGTGACTGCAATCACAGTTCCTACTCCAAACCCTACTATAAATACAGGTACAACTAAGTTTGATTTCATAGTTGATCCAACATTAGGTACTACAGGTATTGGAGGAGGTAACACAAATTCAGTATCAACATTTATAAATGAAAATACAAATCTTATTAAATCAGTAGATAAAGGATATGCAACATTATCAGATACCTTAACTTATACACTATCATTGAAAAATACCTTAAGTATAGATCAAAATAACTTAGTATTTATAGATACAATACCAACTGGAACAACATTTGTACCAGATTCTATCAAGATAAATACAGTCCCTCAAATAGGCTCCACTATAGAACCTCCAAGTGGCTTGAGTTTAGGAACATTAGCAGCAGGTCAAAGTCTTACAGTAACATTTGATGTAATTGTAAGTACAATTCCAAGCCCTAATCCTATAGCTAATAATGCTACATCAACATTTAGCTATATAGTAGACCCTACACTTGGAACTAGTTTTACAAGTGGTAATATTTCTAATACTGTAACTACTACAATTAATATTGCTAAAATTTCAAATCTAAACAAGCAAGTTGATAAAAGTTTTACAACAATTGGAGACACTTTAACTTACACAATATCATTCAATAATACAGGTACTACTACAGCTTTAAATCTTATTTTTAAAGATACAATACCAACTGGAACAACTTATGTACCAAATTCATTCACTATAAATAGCGCTACTCAACCAGGTCAAAGCCCAGAATACCCTACAGGTGTAAATATAGGTAATATACCAGTTGGCTCAATAACAACTTTAGGCTTCCAAGTTAAAGTATCTACTATTTCTCTTGGAAATATTATAATTAACGGTGGAACAGTATTGTATGATTATATTGTAAATGACCAAACAGGGCAAAGAAATAGTTCAGGTGGCAACACTAATTTAGTATATACAACTACTAACTTTGCAGATCTTTCAAATCCTATAAAAAGTGTAGATAATAATTTTGCTGATATAGGAACAACTATAACTTATACTGTTGCCTTAACTAATTCAGGAAATCAAACTGCAGACAATGTTGCTTTCATAGATACAATACCAAATGGAACATCTTTCATTCCAGATAGTGTTACCGTAAATGGAATACCTCAAATTGGGTCATCGCCAATTCCTCCAACAGGAATAAGTGTAGGTTCTATAATGGGTAGCCAAACATCTATAATAACATTTGAGGTAATAGTAAATACAATACCATCACCTAATCCTATTCCAAATAAAGGAACTGCGACTTATGATTTTATAGTAGATCCTACATTAAGTATTAGTATTAGAAATAGTAATGTTACTAATGAAGTTGATACTTTAGTAAATCATGCGGATTTATTAAATACTAAGTCTGTAGATAAGAAATTTGCAAAATTAGGAGATGTAGTAAATTATAGCATTGGTATAGCAAATACAGGAAATACAACTGCTTATAATATAGTATTTACAGATACAATACCAACTGACACAACATTTGTTCTTAATTCATTAAAAATAAATGGAATAACTCAAACTGGTAAAAACCCATCACCTCCAACTGGAGTTAGTATAGGAACTATACCTGCTAAAAGTACTTCTACTGTAACTTTTGCAGTAGTAATAAGTACAGTTCCATCACCAAATCCTATTTCAAACTCATCTACAACAACATTTAGCTATACTGTAGACCCTGTACTTGGAATAGGCGTTAATTCAAGTGGAAATAGCAATATAGTAAGTACGACAATTAATAACGCTACTATAAAAGGTACAAAATCAGTAAATATGAGCGATGCTTTTGTCGGAGATGTTATAACTTACTCTATAGACCTTTTAAATTCAGGAAATGTAAGTACTAACAATATTTCATTTGTAGATACAATACCAAATGGAACTCAATTTGTTCAAAACAGTGTAGCTATAAATGGAGTTACAGTACCAGGAGCTACAGTTGCACCACCTGCTGGAGCAATTCTTCCAAACTTAAGTCCAGGAGGAAGTGTTAATATACAATTCAAAGTACTTGTAACAACAGTACCAACACCTAACCCTACTTTAAACACAGGAACTGCAAAATATAATTTCACTGTAGACCCAGTGCTAGGAATTAAAGTTAATGAAGCATTTAATACAAATACAGTACCAACATTTATAAGCCCTAACACAAAACCAGTTAAATCTGTCAACACTAAATATGCTACAGTTGGAGATACATTAACTTATACCTTAGTATGGAAAAATGTATTAAACACAGAGCAAACTGATTTAGTATTTATAGATACAATCCCTGATAGTACAACATTTATCCCAGGATCAATCACTGTAAATGGTTCACCTCAAATAGGAGCATCTATAAGTCCTCCAGATGGCTTGTATATAGGAACAGTAGGAAAAGGAGCAGTAGTTACTGTAACTTATGACGTTATTGTAGACACACTTCCTAATAATAATATTATTGATAATGATATGACAGTAATATTTAATTATGTTTCAAATAAAGAGCTCGGAACAATCTCAAGAAAAAGTGCTGTATCAAATGTGGTAGATACTAAAGTTAATTTAGCTAGAATAGAAAATCCAATTAAATCTGTAGATAAAGAAAGTGCAACAATAGGAGATGTATTAACTTATACAATAACTTTTGAAAATACAGGAAATACAAATGCAAATAATACTATATTTAAAGATACAATACCACAAGGAACAACATTTGTACCAAATTCATTTACATTAAATGGAGTAGTACAATATGGAAGAAATCCAGGAGATCCTGCAGGAGTTAATCTAGGTATTATATCTGCTGGAGCTATTACAACATTAACATTTAAAGTTGTAGTAGATAATGAGTTAAGTGTAAAAGATATTTATAATAGTGGAACTTTAGGCTATGACTATATAGTTAATCCAGAGAGTGGAAGAAGTAAAAGTAATACAGTAGATACAAATACTGTTCTAACAAAAATAATTGCAGCCATAATAAGTGGTAAAAAAACAGCTAGTTGTTGTACGGGATTTGTAGGAATGCAAATAAAATATACTATCGTTTTAGAGAATGTAGGAAATACTATAGCCTATAATGTTCATTTTGTAGATACAATACCAAATGGAACTGCCTTTGTACCAAACTCAGTAACCTTAAATAGTATGTCCTTCCCTGGAGCAACAGTATATCCTCCAACGGGAGTAACTATAGGAAATTTAGGTATAAATGAAGTTATAACTGTAGCATTCATGGTAAATGTTGAAACACTACCTTGCCCAAATCCAATTAGTAACTATGGAACAGTTAAGTTTAGTTATGATATAAATCAAGATACTGATGGTCAGATAAATAAATCATCAAATACAAATATAGCTCAAACTTATATAGACCCATGTAGTTACTTTACAAAAATGTATCAAGACTTATACGAACAGTCACAAATTTTAGATAAAGAGCACAATGAGCTTGTATGCAAAGCTAAGGAGTTAGAGGAACAAGCTAAAGAATTTGAAGAAAAAGCTAAAATAGAATGTTTCAAAGCTAAGGTAGCCTTAGAAAAAGGTAATAAGCTAAATGCACAGGCAAATTCGGCTCTAGAACTTGCAGCATTTTATTCTCAACAAGCATTAGAGTGTCGTAAAAATATTCATAACTTACGCAACAAATAATAGCTTAATTCTGTAAATAAATTTAAGTATCTAAGACCTAGAAATCATTAAATAAAATATGTTTTCTAGGTCTTTTAATGTTTTTAATTTTTTGGACTAGCTATTAGTTACATGTAAATTCATATATTATTATGTATAACTAGTAAGAAAAAATATATAAAAGAAAGGAATGATAACAATTGGCTAATGCAAGTTATGCACAAGCAGGAAGTGGACCTTTAGCAGGAGCTGTAGGTTGGGTTAATTTTTCAACAATACCTTTAGCACCAAAAACATCCACCGTAGTAAACAATACATTAAGAGATGGAACCACAATTTCATTTACTTTATCAAATACAGATATTACAGGTGATAAATCATATGTAGGGACAACTGCACCAACATTTCCAGGAGCAACTTTTGGAAATCCTGGCGGATATGCTGGAATTTCAGGGCCAGTAGTACTTTATTCACAGGGGGGGACTATTCCTTATAGAAGTATCCTTAGTTTTAGCAATATAATAGTAAAGGATCCTTCAGGAACAACACTTCCAGACTATATGATAGTTACAGGAGATGGGGAAACAACTGATCCACAAGAAAATCTTATGTTTGAAACAGATGGAGGGGTATGGGATCAAATAGGAAGTATAGGAACTGGTAACTCTCCTACATTTACTGGATTAGGAACAACTACAGTTACCGCTACCGGGATGTCATTCGCATATAAATCATTAATGTTAACTACAGTAAATCCTAAAAAAGTTGATATAACTTTTTTTAGTAATCTAGGATTATCAGGAGTACCTTTTGGAGTTCTCTTTACGAAAGTTCAAATTAACAAAGTTGTTAATGATAGAGTATATGCAAATGATCAATTTAACTTATCAGTAACAGGATCAACTATAAGCTCAACAACTATAACTACAGGTGCATCAAATGGAACTCAGCTACAAAGTCCATACGTGTATGTAACATTAGATAGTATTAGTAGCTCCTCTTTTACCCTTAATGAAACTATGGCACTAGGTAGTACAGGTACCCTTGGAACTAATTACAAAACTAC
The DNA here is from genome assembly GCF_051659545.1 of Romboutsia sp. GTDB lineage: Bacteria > Bacillota > Clostridia > Peptostreptococcales > Peptostreptococcaceae > JBOFOR01. The sequence continues at coordinate 19,155 of NZ_JBOFOR010000104.1, forward strand.
TGTAGAAAATGGTAACTTTACTCCAGGGGGAAGTACAGTACCATCAAGTGGATTCCTGGGTGAAAGTGTAACTGTTAAACTTGGTGACTACATGGTAACTACAATAACAAATACTGCTATAACATCAACATTAACTGCAACTAAAATAGTAGACAAAACTAAAGCACTTCCAGGAGATATATTGACATACGCTATTGGGTTAAGTAATAGTGGTCCATTGACTATAACTAATACATTTTTCCAAGATACTATACCAGTGGGAAGTAGCTTTATTAATAATAGCGTAACTATAAATGGAGCATCAGTTCCAGGTTCAGTTGCACCTCCAAGTGGACTAGATATTGGAACACTACCAATTGGTGTTACAACATTAACATTCCAAGTTAATTTACAAACTACTTTGCCTATAAACAGTTCAATTATAAATGATTCAACTGCTACTGGATTAAATGTTTTAATTCCTACAACTGTAACACTTACTTCAAATTCAAATACAGTTATAACTACTGTATTAGGAACTGTAACTTTATCTTCAGCTAAAATAGGTAAACTTTATGCTAATATAGGAGATGTTTTAACTTATACTATTCCAATAACTAATAACGGGAATACAACTGCAGTAAATATAAGATTTATAGATACAATACCAAATGGAACTTCATTTGTAGCAAATTCACTAATGCAAGATGCTACTTCTGTTGGAGGAAGTCCAAATCCTCCTGGAATAACACTTCCAAATTCCATTGGTGGCGGTAGTACTTCAACTGTAACTTTCCAAGTAACAGTAACTACAATGCCTAGCCCAAATCCAATACCAAATACAGCATCAGCTATTTTTCAGTATGATATAGATATCTCAACTATTCCAAATATATTAGGAAGTGGTTCAACTAATACTAATATAGTTAATACTTTTGTAAGCAGAGCAGACTTATCAACTATAACTAAAAGGGTTGATAAAAGCTTTGGAATTATTGGTGATATTTTGACTTATACAATCTCTATCCCTAATACTGGAAGCATTAGTGCTAATGATGTTATTTTTATAGATACTATACCGAATGGAACAGCATTTGTAGATAATTCATTTACAGTAAATGGTGTAGTAAGTCCAGGTGCAAATCCTACACCTCCAGGTGTTAATATTGGTATAATACCACCTAAAGGAACTTCTACAGTAAGTTTTAAGGTAATTGTAAATACAATACCATCACCAAATCCTATTTTAAACGCTGCAACTACTACATTCACTTACCAAGTGGATCCAAGTGTTTCTACTGCTACAACTGGTAGTGCAAATAGTAATATAGTAGCTACTAAAATAAACATGGCTAAAATTTCAAATCTAAACAAGCAAGTAGATAAAAGCTTTGCAACTCTTGGAGATACATTAAATTATACAATAGCATTTAACAATACAGGTAGTGTAACAGCCTTAAATTTAGTATTTAAAGATACAATACCAGTTGGAACAACTTATGTACCAAATTCATTCACTATAAATGGTGCTACTCAATCAGGTCAAAGCCCAGAATACCCTACAGGTGTAAATATAGGCGATATAGCAGTTGGTTCAACAACAACTTTAGGTTTCCAAGTTACAGTATCTACTATCCCTCCTGGAAATATTATAATTAACGGTGGAACAGTATTTTATGATTATATTGCAAATGACCAAACAGGACAAAAAAATAGTTCAGGTGGTAACACTAATTTAGTAATTACAACAACTAACTTTGCAAATCTTTCAAACCCTATAAAAAGTGTAGATAGAAAATTTGCTGATATAGGAACAACTATAACTTATACTATTACCTTAACTAATACAGGAAATACAACGGCTAACAATGTAGCTGTTATAGATACAATACCAAATGGAACAACTTTTGTTACTGATAGTGTAACAGTAAATGGAATAACTCAAATAGGCTCATCACCAGTTCCTCCAACAGGAATAAGTATAGGACCTATATCCTCTAATGAAACAGCTATAATAACATTTGAAGTAATAGTAAATACAATACCATCACCTAATCCTATTCCAAATACAGGTACTGCTACTTATGACTTTATAGTAGACCCTACCTTAAGTATTAGTATTAGAAGTAGTAATGTTACTAATGAAGTTGATACTTTAGTAAATCACGCTAATTTATTAAATACTAAATCTGTAGATAAGACTTTTGCAAAAATAGGAGATTTAGTAAATTATACTATAGGTATAGCAAACACAGGAAATACAACTGCTTATAATATAGTATTCACTGATACAATACCAACTGACACAACATTTGTTCCTAATTCATTAAAAATAAATGGGATAACTCAAACTGGTAAAAATCCATCACCTCCAACTGGAGTTAGTGTAGGACCTATACCTGCAAGAAGCACTTCTATGGTGACTTTTTCAGTAGTAGTAAATACAATACCATCACCAAATCCTATTTTAAACTCATCTACAACAACATTTAGTTATACTGTAGACCCAGTACTTGGAATAACTGTTAATTCAAATACAAATAGCAATATAGTAAGTACTACAATTAACAATGCTCTTATAAATGGTACAAAAGCAGTAAATCTAAGTGAGGCACTTGTAGGAGATATTATCACTTATTCTATGGATTTCTCAAATGTTGGAAATGTTAGCACTAACAATATTTCATTTACAGATACAATACCAAATGGAACTCAATTTGTTCAAAATAGTATAGCTATAAATGGAGTTACAGTACCAGGAACTACAGTTGTACCACCTGTTGGAGTAACACTTCCAAACTTAAATCCAGGAGAAAATGTTAATATAAAATTCCAAGTACTTGCAATAACAGTGCCAACACCTAATCCTATTTTAAACACAGGAACTGCAAAATATAGTTTCACTGTAAACCCTGTATTAGGAATTAAAGGTAATAGCGTGTTTAATACAAATACAGTACCAACATTTATAAGTCCTAACACAAAACCAGTTAAATCTGTAAATACTAAATATGCTACAGTTGGAGATACATTAACTTATACATTAGTATGGAAAAATGTATTAAACTCTGCTCAAACTGATGTAGTATTTGTAGATACAATCCCTGATAGTACAACATTTATACCAGGATCAATAACTGTAAATGGTTCACCTCAAATAGGAGCATCTATAAGCCCTCCAGATGGCTTGTATTTAGGAACATTAGGAAAAGGAGCGGTAGTTACTGTAACTTATGATGTTACTGTAGACACAGTTCCTAATAATAATATTATTGATAATGATATGACAGTAATATTTAATTATGTTTCAAATAAAGAGCTTGGAACAATCTCAAGAAAAAGTGCTGTATCAAATATAGTAGATACTAAAGTTAATTTAGCTAAAATAGAAAATCCTACTAAATCTGTAGATAAAGAAGTAGCAACAATTGGAGATGTATTAACTTATACAATAACTTTTAAGAATACAGGAAATACAGATGCAAATAATACTATATTTAAAGATACAATACCACAAGGAACAGAATTTGTACCAAATTCATTTACTGTAAATGGAGTAGTACAATATGGAAGAAATCCAGGCGCTCCTACAGGAGTTAATCTAGGTATTATACCTGCTGAAGCCATTACAACATTAACATTTAAAGTTATGGTAGATGAGGATTTCTGCATAAAAGATGTATATAATAGCGGAACTCTAAGCTATGACTTTTTGGTTAATCCAGATACTGGAAGAAGTAAAAATGATAAAGTAAATACAAATACCGTTCTAACAAAAATAATTGCAGCCATAATATGTGATAAAAAAACAGCTGATTCTTGTACTGGATTTGTTGGAATGCATCTAAAATATACTATTGTTTTAGCTAATGAAGGAAATACTACAGCTTATAATGTTAAGTTTGTAGATACAATTCCAAATGGAACTGCATTTGTACCAAATTCAGTAACCTTAAATAGTGTATCCTTACCTGGAGCAGTGGTATATCCTCCAACAGGAGTAACTATAGGTAACTTAGATATAGATGAAGTAGCTACTATATCATTTATGGTAACTGTTGAAACAGTACCTTGCCCAAATCCAATTAGCAACTATGGAACAGTTAACTTTAGTTATGTTATAAGTCAAGGAACTGATGGTCAAATAAATAAATCAATAAATACAAATATAGCTCAAACTTATATAGACCCATGTAGCAACTATGCAAAAATGTATCAAGATTTATATAAACAAGCACAAATTTTAGATAAAGAGTACGATAAGCTTGTATGCAAAGCTAAGGAATTAGAGAAAAAGGCTAAAGAATTTGAAGAACTAGCTAAAATAGAATGTTTCAAAGCTAAGGTAGCCTTAGAAAAAGGTAATAAGCTAAATTCACAAGCAAAATCTACTCTAGATTTGGCAGCATTTTATTCTCAACAAGCATTAGAGTGCCGTAAAAATATGCATAACTTCCGCTCTAAGTAAACTAATTATTCTATAAATAAACATAGTGAATTAAATTACAATAAAAATGTAAAGTTGTTTAAAATACCCATTTCTTAGAAACTAAGATTTATACTCTAAGAAAGGGTATTTTTATTATTAGCCAATTTCTTGTAAAGAGGTGTTCATTAAATAATGCTAGTCTAAATATACTTATACTAGAGTATTTTAAGGAGATGAACCGAATGGCTAATAAGATTAGAGCTCGAACACTTTATAGTGGTATAAGTGATTATATACCCTGTGATATAAATTCATTTACTCAACAAAATAAGAATACTATTATAACAATCCATGAAGATCTTCCAGATATTGATGAAATAATAAAAGTTGGCGTTACTTCAAATATAAAAGACAATAAAATCGTTAAAACAGGGATTGGAAAATCCTTGGAGGGTGAGATATTAACAGGATATAAATTATTAACTGAGGGTGAATTTATAGTTAGAATAGATTTTTGTGCAGATAATGAAAGAGGCTCTATATATACTTTTAAAAATTTCCTATTTTTTAATAATTCAACAACATTAGATGAAAATATAAACCTAAACTCTAAAGTAATGTCTTCAATATATATAGAGGATGTTTATGCTCAAAAAATAAATCAACGTGAAATATTAGCAAATATAAGCTTTATATTGACAGCAGAAAATTACTGATGGAGGGGGCTATGATTACTAATTTTATAGATTACATAGGAATTGATGAAAATTTACCAACTAATATTAAGTATTTTAAAGAAGATCTGCTAGACACCGTATTTTCTAAAAAAGATGAAACAAAAGAAATACATACTATAATTTCAACGTCAGTAGATTGTAATGTTAATTCAATAAAGCTAGTAAACACATCTTCTCGTACATCAAATGAAGGACAAAAGCTATCTGGAAAAAAATTATTAGTAGAGGTTAAATTATCCTACAGAATTAAGTATACAACTAATACTAAAGAAACATCTTTATATATATTAAAAACCAGTCATACTAAAGTTATTTATATTGTAGTACCAAGAGAAATAAATGGATTTAAAATAGAAGATTTAGTTCGAAAAAATAAAGTATCTGTAGAAACCTTTATTGAAGACTTATACGTATCCTCTAGAGGACCAAATAGTATTTATATAAGAACACTCCTTCTCGTAAATGCACGACTAAAAAATACAATGTAACATAATGTATATTATGTTACATTGTGCTATGAATAATAAAATATTGATATTTCAACTTGTTTATAGTATAAATAAGAATATACATAAAAACTAATGTAACATAACGTAAATTAATGTTACATCCAATGTAACATAAATTATTTTTATAGATGAATTTAATTCAATATAAAAATATCTATTTTAAGGCTTTGGAAATATATGTATGTTAAATATTTAAAATCGCTCTATGCTCAATTTAAGAGTTTAACTTATATGTAGAGTTTCAAATAACAATATTATGTAAATCAGGGAGTTTTTTATGAAGTATGTTCAACCAATTAGAAATAGAGATATTATACAAAAAATGAAAAATGAGCTTTTAAAGGGAGGATCTCGAAACTATATGCTTTTCAATATAGGAATAAATACTGGACTTAGGATTTCTGATATCTTACCTTTGAAAGTTAAAGATGTAAAAGATAAAACTCATATAAATATAATAGAAAAGAAAACTAGTAAGTCTAAGCGTCTATTAATTAATACTAACTTAAAAATTGATATAGATGACTATATCTGTAACATGGATAACAATGAATTTCTTTTTAAAAGCAAGAAAGGAAATAATGTTGCTATTACAAGAATACAGGCCTATAGAATATTAAATAGTGCAGCTAATGAACTTGGTATTGATGAAATAGGAACCCATACAATGAGAAAAACGTTTGGATATTGGCATTATAAAATATATAAAGATATTGCTATTTTACAAAATATATTTAATCATTCTTCTCCAAGTATTACTTTAAAGTATATTGGAATAACAGATGATATAAAAGATAAAACTATCGAAAATTTCTATTTATAATGCTATTTATTTATGACTATTTATTATATATAAAATTTGTTTATATTTAATAAGGAAATTGTAATTATTAATGTTTACATTTTTGTTTTTGTTTACATAATTAAATTTATTTATATTAATATTTATTTTTTTTAACAATCTATGAAAATAACTGTAGATAAGTTTATTTTTACACAAACCTATCTACAGTTATTTGAAAAGTATTATATGTTTTTCATTGCTTTTATATACCCATTAGATGCTGATACCATCCCACCATTAAGTTTGAAATCTTTACCTCTTAACACATCACATATTTCAGTAAATATTTCTGGGGTATGTGTTTCCATTACAATAGCTTTAACATTATCCAGTAAATCTACAAACTCATCATCCTCAAATATTTCAGTCTCTCCACCTTCACAGTCCATTTTTATTATTACATCTAGCCCCTCATTTTCTTCTATTATATTTTTTATTATAGTAGATGCTCTTTTCATAGCAACTTCCTCAACAATATACTCTCCTGGGTGACCTGTATATGTAGAAGGAGTATCAATATCATCAGATATTCTTGAGTTTCCTTTTAGAATATCATTAATTATTCCTTTTCCTAATTTATCAGCTCTACCCATACCATAGTTGTTAGGTTGTATTTTCATAGATAGTGCAGGATTTAAATCTACATTATCTATGAAACAATTGTAAGTTAACCTAAATGGTTCAAAGCTATATACTTTAGATATATAATCATTTGAAGCAAAGTATATAGATGCTATTCCAACATTTGCTCCAATATCGATTACTACACTTTCATTATTCATAGGAATTTCATATTCCTTGTTCAGGAATACTTCATTAAAAATTTCAATCTCGTCTTTAGCTCTAAAATTAAAGTTAATATTGTTGTAACAAAACTTTATACTCTCCTCTAGAATTTCTACACGTCCTATAGAATTCAAAAAATTTATATACTGAGATGGGCACCAACTTATACTCATATTATCCTCCTAAATTATTTTTTATACGGGATACTTCTTTATAATTTTATACACCATATTATTAAGGTATGTTATATAAAATTATATGTGATAAATAATCTTGAATTACTTAATTAATTTCACTGAACTTGATGACAGTATAGGCCTACCTGTGTTTTTTTCGAATTTTTTGATCAAACACAGGTAAATCCAAGTAAAATCAACGACTTAAGAGTTTATAACCCCTAAATTTTGATTTCTAACTCTCTTAATCCATCACTAGATGAAATTTCTACATTTTCAAGTATATATCTACCTAAAAAGTTAATATGTTGTGTTCCCAAGGGACTAACTCTTTTAAATTCATCTAAGTCAAACCAAGGTTCATCCTTAATTTCTTTATAAATCTTCTCTAAATACCTAGAATTCCAAATTATTAAAGCACTCAATAAAATATTTAGACAACTTACTTTCTCTAATTGGCGTTCTATTCTATTTTCATTTAGTCTACCTTGTTTTCCAAAGAAAATTAACCTAGCAACTGAATTAATTGATTCTCCTTTGTTCAACATCTTTTGAACTTCTTTTCTAAGCTCTCCATTTGTGTAATAATCAATTATATATTTTGTTTTTAAAATTCTACCTATTTCCTTTATGTATTTTATACTTATTTTTTGGTTCTTTCCAAAGTTAGTTGATATAATAGACTCAAGAGAAACTAAAGATGTTACAGCATGGCTTCAGAAGTTTCCTAATATATCTGTAGTTTCAAGGGATGGTTCTATAGCGTATAGGAAAGCTATTCTTGATTCTCACAAATCAGCGATACAAGTAACCGATAGGTTTCATTTACTACAAAACTTAACAAAATACTGCAAGGATTTTCTTTTGAAATATATATATTCTAATAGAGTTTCTACATTCTTACACATAGTCTATCTATTGTATTTGTAGGAACTTTATTTATTTCATCGATAAATTTATTTATTGCTGTTTTTACTACAGCGATACTAGAAAAAAATCTGTTATT
>NZ_JBOFOR010000105.1:0-10714 GCF_051659545.1 Romboutsia sp.
AATAAAATTATTAGAGGTAAAACATTTTTAGGATTTATCAAAAATATAAGAAGCTATGTTTTTAATCATAGCTTCTTTATAAATATAATCTACATTTAGTTTTTAGTTAAATATTGTGTACCCACTTTTTACTTTTACAATATATTCATTTTCATTATTATTAACTTCTTCATTCATAAATCCTTTTAACTCTTTAGTTAAATTTGTTTCTTCCTCATAGTTTGTATTCTCAAAATACTTTTCTACTGGAGTATTTTTGTATTTCTCATCGTCTGAAGCCTCAAACTTTATTCCTCTTGATGCTTTAACATCAAAGTTAAATTTATAATCTACTAATGGTAATTCTATTTCTACTGTTGAAGCAGAATCTATAATAAGATTTTTTGCTACTGGAACCTCTGCGTTTATATTAACATCGTATACCTCATAGTCTTTAGCAGTTGTTTTTATCTCTATGTTTTCAGGTATATCAGTTTCATTTCCTATATAGTTATTTCCCTGTATATCTACTGAGTTTGCTATTACTTTTATATTCTTTATACCACTAATTTCTTCTGTTGATAATGATACATGTGATAATGATTTAATATTTAAGTTTTTTAGATTCAAACCTGCTCTTAAAGATATATTTCCACTAGATGTTTCATAATCTAAAGTATCTAAAAGTACATCATCCTCAACTATAAGCCCATTGTCATTTGTTTTTATATCAACATTAACTTCCTCTGGTAAGTAAACCGTTATTTCTGAGCTATACGATGAATACATTTCATCTATAACATATCTAACTATATCATCTACATTTTTTGTTTCCTTAGTTATATTTCTATTTTCTTCTTTTATTGTAAGTTCATTATTTTTATTTTCAGCTGTAATAGTGCTTATTTCTTTATTTCCACTTCTTTCAACTATTACATTTGGTTTATTGTGCTTTTTAATAAATATATGACTTACACTAGAATCTATATTTAATTTAACTATTTTTTCTTCACTATTATATATGACTTCTTTTTCATTTTGTTTATTTTGAGCTATTTGAACATTATTTATAACCTTTGGCATAGCTTCTATTCCAGACCATATACCACCTACAACACCTATTGCAAGAAGTGCTACACCCACACTTGTTATTATCTGTTTTTTATTCATCTAACAAACCTCCATCTTGCTCCATTTCTTCCTTCTTAATACTTCCATTTATATATAACTGATTCGTTTTTATCCAAGTCAAATATATCTTTACTGCTCTTTTTTCTAATTTAAATATAGCTATAAATAATTGCCACAATAATATTTCTAAACCTATATAAGCTATAGATCCAAATACAACTACCATTTTTACTTCTGGCATAACTGATATTAAACTAATTGCAAATGGTGTTCCTACTATTGCAGCAAATATTGAGCCTACAAGTCCTACTCCAAAGCCAATAGTAGACATGCCTATTCCAAAGGCAAATGGCAATAATATTAAAGTTAATAATATTTGAATAAAGCTAATTTTCTTTCTAGATTTTACATGATTTTTATCATTTAGATTTACTTTAAATTTATTTAATACTGATTTACACTTGCTTTTGAAAGTTATATATAAATTTTCTACCTTACTTTTTATTTTATTTTCATTGTTAGCATTATTTTCTGCTAATAACTCCGATGCAATTTCCTTTGGAGATCCTAGCCCTGATATTATTTCTATTTCAGTTTTTCCTTCTATTGCTCCATCTATAAAATACTCTTCGTAGTCTCTTAATATATCCATTATCTCATCTTCTGAAAAACTCTTTTTCAGATAGTCTTTTAATATTTCTAAAAAATCATCTTTTCTCAATTTTACTCCTCCTAATCATTTAATAATGTATTTACTGCTAATACAAATTCTTTCCATTCTTTAGTTAATTTATCTAAATTATCTGTACCATCAGGTGTGATTTTATAATATTTTCTCGCTGGTCCTTCATTTGATTCTAATATATAGGTTTCAAAATACCCTTCTTTTGTTAATCTTCTAAGAATCGGGTATATAGTTCCTTCATTTACTTCAATTACCTTTGAAATATTCTGAACTATTTCATATCCATACATGTCTTTTTTTGAAATAAGTGTTAAAACACAAATTTCAAGGACACCTTTTTTAAATTGAGTATTCATTTATTACTCCTTTCTTTTATTTCCTAGGGTAGTATAAGAATAACACAGTACTGTGTTTTGCACAATACTGTTTTTTACTATATATTGGGTTATAAGTACATAGTCTTGCTATTTTCAATACTTTTACTAAAAAAAATAAAGGATTTGTCCCTATTTGAGATAAATCCTTTATACTAATTGCTCTAATTTTTTTATTAAAAGTAAATATAAAGCTATTTTAATATATCTAAAAATTCACATCTAATTACTTTTTCTAAATCCTGTGGACTTAACTCTATTTGCTGACCTATTTTACCTGCACTAACTATCATGGTATTTAATTCTTTTGCAGTTTCATTTACAAAAGTCTTGTATAGTTTTTTCATTCCAACTGGAGAGCATCCCCCTCTAATATATCCTGTAAATTTATTTATGTCATTAACATTAATCATAGCTATATTCTTTTCTCCTGCTGCCTTAGCTCCTTTCTTTAGATCTAAGTTTTCATGTACAGGAATTACATACACATAAATATTTTTACTTGCACCTTGTGCTACTAGTGTCTTATACACTTCGTGTACTTCTCGTCCAATTTGATGAGCAACTTCTACCCCATCCATGTGCTCTCCTTTTTTAGTAGTGTAAGACCACATCTTATAGTCAATTTTATTGGAATCTAAGATTCTCATAGCATTAGTTTTTGTATTTGCAGTTGCCATACTCCTCACTCCTTTTTTTACATATTGCTTTTTAATAATCAAAATAAGGAAGATGATAGCCATCTTCCTTATTCTAATTATTCTATATCTCTCTTGTGTATTCTTTTAACCATTCTCTTTCTTCTTCATTTAAAAATGGAGCTATATTATCATACACTTGTTTGTGATAATTATTTAAGTACTCTTTCTCATTTGGTAACATAATCTGTGGATTTATTGCATCTAAGTCAATAGGTGCAAAAGTAATCACTTCAAAGTCCATAAATTGACCATATTCATTTTTTTCTGCTTTTCTAGTTACTATTTCATTTTCTATTCTTATTCCATGAGAACCTACTTGGTATACTCCTGGTTCATTCGTTGTTACCATTCCTTCTTCAAGTATACAACTATCATCTCTTTCAGGTACTACTCTCCATCTAAATCCATTCGGACTTTCATGGACATTAAGTACAAATCCGATTCCATGACCTGTACCACATTTATAATCTATACCAGTATCCCAAAGTGGACCTCTAGCTAGTATATCTAAGTTATATCCTCTGCATCCATATAGGAATTTTGCCATTGATAATCTTATCATACCTCTTACAACATTTGTAAAATCACTTTGAATATTTTCTGATATAGGACCTAAAGCTAATGTTCTAGTTATATCTGTTGTACCATCTAAGTATTGTCCACCTGAATCTACTAAAAATAAATGTTCAGGTTCTAACTTATAATTACTTTCTTCACTAGCACTGTAGTGCATCATCGCTGCATGCTCTTTGTAAGCAGCAATTGTTCCAAAGCTAGGTTCTATAAATTTATCTTGCTCTCTTCTAAATTCTTCTAATTTCTTTGTTGCACTTAATTCTGTTATTTCTTCTTTACATACATTGTTTTTTACCCAATACATAAATTTAGTGAAAGCTACACCATCTTTAATATGACTGTTTCTTATGTTTTGTAGCTCTACTTCGTTTTTTATAGACTTAAATAATACCGTTGGGTTTGCTTCTTCTATTTTTCTTATATTTTTAGGTATATTATTGTAAACAGCATAATTTACTTTTGCAGGGTCTATTAATACTACTTCATCAGCTTTAAGATTTTTTACAAACTCATAAACTTCATCATAAGGTTTTATTATAGTATTTTCTTTATTTAATTCATTTTTTATTTCATCGTTTAGTTTATTTTCATCAACAAATAAATATACTTCATCTAATTTTAATACTGCATAAGATAGAACAACAGGATTTGATTTAATATCTCCACCCCTTATATTAAATAACCATGCTATGTCATCTAATGTAGTTAAAATATGTGTAGTAGCATTTTTTTCTTTCATAACCTTTCTTACTCTAGCTAGTTTTTCACTGTAACTTGCTCCAGTATATTCAGTTCCTAATAAAAATGCTTTTTTATCTGGTAATGTAGTTCTATCTTCCCAAATTTCTTCTGCTAAATCCTTAGAGTATTCTATAGATATATTTTTAAAATCTAGTTTTTTAACTAAACTTTCTCCTTCTTTAGCACTTATTACTTTTCCATCAAATCCTAATTTTCCATCTTTAGGCATATTTTCTATTATATACTCTTCAACTGTAGGTACTCCTTCTTCTCCAGCTTTGAATAAAGTTATCCCACTATCTTTTAATTCATTTTCAGCCTGTATGAAGTATCTACCATCAGTCCATAGTCCTACCTCGTCTTGAGTTACAACTAATGTACCTGCAGAACCTGTAAATCCTGACATAAATTCTCTAGTTTTAAAATAATCTCCTACATACTCACTTTGATGATAATCTGAAGATGGTATTATGTACCCACATATATTTTGTTTTTTCATTACATTTCTTAAGTTTTCTACTCTTCCCTTTATCAATTCTTGATCCTCCTTTTATTTTGATAGTATTATTATAGCCTATTTTTAACTTAATCTACCATACTTCTCGTAAAAAATGAAGCTTCTTACATTTTAAGAAACTTCACCACAATATACTATATAAATTTACTTATATAATTTTTATCTGTATTTTTAACGTTTTCAACTATATTTTTTATTTTTATAGGTTTTTCACCTAGTATAAATATTTTTTTACCTAAAACTAAAGCTTCATCAATATCATGTGTTACAAATAATACAGTACGATTTTCTTCTTTTAAAATTTCCTTAAAATTATCCATTATTGTTTGCTTATTTTTTATATCAATAGATTTAAAAGGTTCATCCATTATAATTACCTTTGATGGATAAATAAAAGCTCTAGCAATATTTACTCTTTGCCTAATTCCTCCACTTAACATTTGAGGGTAATGTTTCTTATATTCGATTATACCCACTAGTTTTAAATACTTATCACACAACTTATCTATTTTTTTTTCATTATAATGCTTTCTAACTACTAGTTTTATATTTTCTTCTACTGTTAACCATTCTATAAGTCTATCATCTTGAAAAATATAGCTTATTCCTAACTTCTCTATTCCATTAAATTCTTGTGAGTCATTTTCTATTATTCCACTTATTATATTTAAAAGAGTACTCTTTCCACATCCCGATTTTCCAAGTATACAGTTTACCTTGTTCTCATAAAAATCAATTTCAAAATCTTTAAATATAATATTTTTACCATAGCTTTTATTTATATTTTTTATGTTTATCATCTTCTCCATATGAAGCTTCTCCTTAATATGAATTTTTGAATAATATTTAGTAACATAGATATTATGAGTATAATTACTAACCATGCAAAAATTCCCGAAGTGTTAAAATTAACTTTTTCTACTTGTATCATAGTACCTACTCCATAGTTGGGCTGTCCGTAAACTTCTCCTGCTATAACAACCTTAAAAGCTAGTGAATAAGTGGAAATAAGAATAGGTATTAGTCTAAATTTTATAGCAGGTAGGTAAATTTTTAATACTTTCTCTTTAGTGTTTATTTTGTAAAGTTTAGCCATTTCTAGTATCCCTTTGTCCATTCCTACCATTGCACCTAATATGCTATCATATAATATAGGAAAAACTATGGCAAATCCAACTATAAAAGGGGCATTGTCTTTATCAAACCAGATTAATGCTAAGACTATTAGTATCATATTTGGTATTGATTGAGCAAAAGTATTTATTGGCTTAAAAAAATTTCTAACAATTCTATAGCTGTAAGATGTTACACCTAATATTAAAGACCAGATTAATGCAGTAATAAAACTAATTACACTTCGTCCTATGGAAAAACCTACATCTAAATAAAATCGATTTTGTGTTACTATTTCCTTTAGACTTTCAAAAGTTTGTCCTATCGTTGGCAAATAAATATCATTTTTAATAATTACAGCTACTAGTTCCCATATAATTAAAAAGGCAACACTTGATAGTGTTACCTCTATGTTATCTCTTTTCTTTAAGCTATTCTCCCTTAAAGTAGATTCCTTCATCTGGTAGTTTTCCTCCTACTGTCTTAGCGTCAAAATCAGCTAGTTTTTGATAGTAGTTGTTATAATCTTCTATCGTATCTTTTATTGGTATGTATTTTAAATTAGCTCTTTCAATAGACTTTCCTATTATCTTTGGCTCTACTGTAACGCCTATTTTTTTAGCATATTCTCCAGCTTTTTCTCCATTTGTATTTGCCCAACTTATACTAGCTAAAAGTTGTACTAAAAACTCATTTACAAATTCTGCATTGTCCTTTATTAGATCTTTTTTAACTATTATCGTTGATTGAGGATATCCCTGTTCAGACTTAAATGTTTCTTTCCATCCATCATTTAAGCTTTTTATTATTTTAATATTAGGATTTTTAGCCATTAATCCTGTAAGTGCAGGCTCTGGTACAAATCCTGTGCTTATTTTTCCAGTTGCTAATAATGGTACTAATTCACTAGCTGAATTTACATATGTAAAGTTTATATCTTCCGTATTTATCCCTTTTTCTTTTAATATTGCTTTTACAGTTATATCTGGAGTTAATCCTTTACCTGTATTTCCTACTTCTCTACCTACTAAATCACTAAAATCTTTTATATCCTCAGTAGATACTAAATAGAATGATCCCATTCCTACCGTACCTGCAATTTGATAATTTGATGTTTTATTGTATGCTATTGATGCCATATTTGACGGTACTATAGCTATATCTGGCTCTTGTTTCATAACTGTTGTTGAAAGGGTTTCTGGTGTTTTCTCTATGGTATACGTTAGATTATATCCATTCTTAATTTGCGGATTTTCTTTAGCCAATTTAGCAATTGATATTGCTGGAAGCCCATCTGGAGCACATACTTTTATATCTTTAGATACAACTTGTTTATCTGGTTCTGCTTTAGGATTCTCTTCTTTAGTTTGACTACATCCTACAGTCATAGATGCAACTAATGCGCATCCTGCTGTTGTTACTAGTAATTTTTTTGCCCATTTTTTTATATTCACTATTATCTCCCCTCTCTTTTAATTACAATATATTAGTTTCTCTAAATTTGTTGAATATTCCTTCTTTTTAATATGCTAAAGATAAAATAATATATATAAATATGTATTATTTTATCTTTAGCATATTAAAAGGCCTGAATCCTATATAATATAGAAAACAGACCTTAATCAGCTAATTTTTACTATTAATTTTTTATAAAATTTCATTCTTATATAAAAGGATTATAAAATCTCGAGCCATTGCTTTTGACCATATATATAGATACTATTAATATGCCTATAAATACAGCTATTCCTATATAGTCGCTTTTATAAAGTTTTCTTCCGTTATACCAAGTACGCTTTTTCCCATGTCCAAAAGCTCTTAACTCCATTGCTAAACTTATTTTATCTATTCTATCTAAAGAAGAGAAAATTAACGGCATTAATATTGCTGTTGAATTTTTTATTCTCTTACTCAACTTTTCTTTTTTGGATAAATCAATACCTCTTGCTTGTTGTGCAAATGATATATCTTTATAATCTCTTTGAATATCTGGTATATATCTTAAAGCTATTGATACTGTATACGATGCTTTGTAGTTTATTCCAAGTCTATTTAGTGATGCTGCAAACTCACTTGGCTCTGTCGTTAAAATAAATAAAAGCGCCATAGGTATTGTAGCAAAATACTTAAGCAATACATTTAATTCATAGAATAACTGCTCTTTTGTCATTGTATATGGACCTAAAATATGAAATAATTCAGTTCTAGTCCCGTATATATTAGTACCTTCATATGGTGAAAATACAAATATTAGAACTGCATTTAAAAATAAGAAAAATAGTATAAAATATAGTAAAAATGATACTTCTTTAAACTCTATTTTAGATACCTTAAAAGATACTAATCCAAATACAAAAAGTCCGAATAAAACTCTTGTATCATAAGTAATCATTGCAGCTATTGTCCAAAGTAAAAAACAAATCAGCTTAGTAGATCCACTTAACTTATGAATAGGCGAATTCTTTCTTATATATGATAACATCTCTGCATTCATATTTTTCTCACCTTCCTATCGTAGCTTATAAATCTATTTACAAATCCAGCACTATCTTCTATATCACAAGATACAGCTAGTTCTTGTAATGATGTTTCTTTTAGATTTGCTTTTTCTATTACTTCTTTATTAGTCAGTATATTAGCTGGTGTATCATCAGCTACTTTTTGACCATTTGCTAAAACTATTACGCTATTCGTATACTCTAGCATTAAATGCATATCATGAGTAATCATAACTATAGTTATTCCTTGTTTATTTAATTCTACTAAGAACTCCATTATTTCTGTATAATGCTTAAAATCTTGCCCAGCAGTTGGTTCATCTAGTATTATTACTTCTGGGTTTATTACAAGCATAGAAGCAATTGTTACTCTTTTCTTTTGTCCATAGCTAAGTGCCGATATTGGCCAATTTTTATATCCGTATAGCCCACATGTTTTTAAAGTTTTATTTACTCTTATCTTTATCTCATCTTCTCCTATACCTCTAATTCTAAGTCCAAAGGCAACTTCATCAAAGATCATCGTTTTAGATATCATTTGATTAGGGTTTTGCATTACAAATCCTATTTTTTCAGAACGCTCTTTTATAGTTTTATTTTCTAAATCTTTTCCATCAAACAATATTTGTCCGCTATCTGGCTTGAAAAATCCACACACTAACTTTGAGATAGTGGATTTACCTGCACCATTTTTTCCTACTATGCTCACCATATCGCCCTTATTTATTTTAAAAGATACATTTGCTAGTATTTGCTTATCTGAACTATAAGAGAAACTAACATTTTGCATTTCTAGTATTGGCTCATTCTTAGTTGAAGGATTAATTATTTCTCCATTGTTATACCAATTTCTTACCTTATCTCTATAACTTTCAACTTCTTTTAAATTTAAAGCTTCGCATTTAGCATACTTTAAAGCGGTTAAATATAAAGGCTCTCTAACTCCAACTTTAGTTAATATATCCATTTTTAATATTTCACTTGGAGTTGTATCTGCTACAATCTCACCTTTATCCATTACGATTATTCTATCTATATCACATTGTAGAACATCTTCTAATCTATGCTCTATAATTACTATCGTTTTATTCCCGCACTTTTGTATACTATCTATTAACTTCATAGTACTTTTACCCGTTGCAGGGTCAAGACTTGCTAATGGCTCATCAAATAAAAGTATTTTAACTTGATCTACAGTTATACCTGCTAAAGTTACTCTTTGCTTTTGACCTCCAGATAGGTTGTATGGAGATGTGTTTAATTCACGTTGCATATTTACTGCTTGTGCTGATTTACTTACTTTTTCTATTATATCGTTTTGTCTCATACAGTAGTTTTCTAACTTAAATGCTATATCTTCAGCAACTGTTAGTCCAATAAATTGACTATCTGGATCTTGTAATACGGTTCCTACTACTTGAGATAACTCAAATATATTTTTAGTACCAACATCTTCACCATCTATTTTTAAATTTCCTGTAATCTCACCACTGTAATAAAATGGTACCAGTCCATTTAGACAATGAGCCAAAGTACTTTTACCACTTCCTGATGGTCCTACTATTAGTACTTTTTCACCTTCGTATATAGTTAAGTTTATGTTTTTTAGAGTTTGTTCTGCTTGTACTCTATATCTAAAGCTAAAGTCTTTAAACTCAATTATCTTCTTTTTCATATACGTCTCCTTATCTATATTTCATTACGCTATTTGCTATACTTAATCTTCTTCTACTCTTAAACTTCCGCTCTTTATTTTGGTTTTCGAGTAAGTTGCTAACACTATCGTGCCTAATATTCCTACAGTTATCATATTCGAAACTCCACCTATTGCACCTTGAAGATAAACCTTATTAGCTGGTTCTACATATATAATTACATCTAACGTAGGTGCTACTATAAACCACGCTATTATATTTGCTATTATTTGAGTAATATTAAATATAATTATTTGTTTTACCTTAAATTGACCCTCTTCGACTTTTAATCTTTTGTGCATTAAACCTATTATAAGCCCAACTATAGCTGATGATATTAACCAACTAACCCAAGGCATTCCGTAAAATACTAAGTCTTTTAATGCATGCCCTATAAGTCCTATTAAAAAACCTGCCTTTGGACCATAAAGTATTGCCATTAATGCTAAATATGCATATGCCGTTTCTATATTTGTATTTGGTATACCACTCGGGATAGATCCAAACCTTCCCAATATCATAAATACAGCTGCGCCTATACCTATGGCAACTATAGTTCTTATTGAAAATTTATTTTTATTCATTTTTATACCTCTCTATTTTGGATGTATATTATTAAATTTCATATAAATTTTAGTATACGATGTTAGTCGAAAATTGTCAATGTAAGTAAAAGTGTAATATAAAGGAAATTTTATATACATA
>NZ_JBOFOR010000106.1:0-3156 GCF_051659545.1 Romboutsia sp.
CATATATTATTTTTATTATACAACATTTGAGACTTAATATAACTAGAAGTTGTTCCACCTCTCTTTATTAAGATAGTTTGAGACCTTGCCTTTCATCCCCACATCTAAAGAAGGGGGCTTTTCGGCAATTTATTGTAAGATGCCATGATTGTTGATTCATTGCACTTGGAGCATAAATTCCAGCTTCTACAATGACTTTTATTTCTTCTTCTTTTAACATTTCTTCTTTAAATTCTCTAACACTTCTTCGATTTAATATACTTTTTATAGCTGCATTCATTTTAATTCCCCCCATATTTTTTAATCTAACTCCCACTCAGCCTTAAATATTTAAAGAGCTTTGACTACTTATTTTTATGCTATATAATTATTGTATATTATTAATTGTCTTTATTAAAGAACGCACTTTAAAGATATATACTACCCCAAATGATAGCATCAACATTACAGTTTGTAATATTAAAAATAAAGTTCTTACATAAAATTTAATTTATCTATTTTATATATATATTTTTTTTGTATTTGTATACACCTTTTAAATAAATATAGTAAAATATCTTTAAGTAAAATTTTTTATTAGGGGGGAAACTAGTTATGCCAATAAAAATACCAAAGCAACTACCTGCTTTCACTGTACTTCGCGATGAAAATATATTTGTTATGGACATAGAAAGGTCGCTAACTCAAGATATAAGACCTTTAAAAATCGCTATTCTTAACTTAATGCCTATAAAAATACAGGCAGAAAATCAGCTTTTAAGATATCTATCAAATACTCCGCTTCAAGTTGAAATTACATTATTAAAAACGAAAAGTCATAATTCAAAAAATACACCAATTGAGCATTTAGAAAAGTTTTATCAATTTTTTGATGATATTAAAAAAGAAAAATTTGATGGTTTAGTCATAACGGGTGCTCCTGTCGAACATTTAGAATTTGAAGATGTAGACTATTGGGATGAATTAAAAGAAATCATGAATTGGAGTAGTGAAAATGTATTTTCTACACTACATATTTGTTGGGCATCTCAAGCTGCACTTTACCATCATTACAAAGTTCCAAAACACTCATTAGATAAAAAACTATTTGGAGTTTATGAGCACTGTGTAAATTATCCAAATTCCGACTTAATGAAAGGCTTAGATGATACTTTTTTTGCTCCTCATTCTAGGCATACTACTGTTTTTAAGGAAGATATAGAAAAAGTATCGGATTTGAAAATCTTATCTGAGTCTGATGATGCAGGTGTGTTTATAGTTTCAAATAATAATGGTAGACAAATTTTTGTAAGTGGTCATTTAGAGTACGATAGAGATACTCTGCAAAAGGAATATTTAAGAGATTTAAATAATGGATTAGAAATTGACATACCTCAAAATTATTATCCTAAGAACGATACAACTAAAGAGCCTGTTGTAAGATGGAGAGGTAGTGCCAATGTAATTTTTAGTAACTGGTTAAATTACTGCGTCTATCAAAATACGCCATATGACATTTGTGCTATCTGTAAAGATATGGACTAAATTAATAAAAAAAAGGACTATATCTTGTAGTTATAGTCCTTTTTTTGAATTTACTTTTATATGTTTATATTATACTATTTCATTATTTTTTTAATTAAGTCTAATTTTTTATTGTAGGGAGGAAATACTAATTTTATATCAATTTTACTATTTCTTTTTACTATAGATTTTTCATAGGTAAAAGTTTTAAAACTACTATATCCGTGGTATCTTCCTATCCCAGACTTTCCTACTCCTCCAAAAGGAAGGTAAAGTGATGCAACATGACTTATAGTATCATTTATACACCCTCCACCAAAGGCGTACTTATTTATTATATGCTCACAAAATTTCTTATTTTCAGAGAAAATATATAATGCCAATGGTTTTTCATATTTATTTAAATAATATTCTATATTTTTAATATTTTTATACTTTATAACAGGCATTATTGGACCAAAAATTTCATCCTTCATAACCTCATCTAAGTCGTTTACATTACCTAAAATAGTGGGAGAAATATATCTACTTTCTAAATCCACTTCTCCTCCAAAAACTATTTTATCTTTGTCTTTTTCTAATATACTATTTAATCTTTTCATGTGCTTTTCATTTACTATTCTTCCATAATCCTTATTATGTTCTACATTTTCACTGTAAAACTCTTTTATCTTATTAATAGATTTTTGTATAAACTCTTCATAGATATCTTCTTGTACTAATATATAATCTGGTGCTACGCAGGTTTGACCTGCATTACTAAATTTACCCCATATTATACGCTTAGTAGCTATATCTAGTTTTGCACTATTATCAACTATTACAGGTGATTTCCCTCCTAGTTCTAAGGTTATCGGTGTTAAATTTTTACTAGCCTTTTCCATTACTATCTTTCCTACATTTACGCTCCCTGTAAAGAATATATAATCAAAAGGCAAATCAAGTAGTTGACTGTTTACAGTGTAATTTCCTGTAACTGTAGCTACATATTTTTCTTCAAAAACTTCATTTATTATTTGGACTAATATTTCTTCTACTTTTGGTGTAAATTCTGAAGGTTTAATAACAGCGGTATTCCCACCTACAATTGACCCAATTAAGGGTTCTAATGTTAACTGAAATGGATAGTTATATGGACCTATTATCAATACACTTCCATATGGGCTATTATATATGTATGATTTACCTGGAAGTTGAGCCATGTCATTTCTTACTTTTTTTACTTTATTCCATTTTTTTATATTCTTTAGTGCATAGTTTATAGAAGAATAAATAAATCCTATTTCTGTTGTATAAGCTTCAAACTCTGATTTTCCTAAGTCTTGATAAAGGGCTTCTATTATTTTTTCTTCATACTTTTTTATAGTAGATTTAAGTTTTTGTAATGCTTCAATTCTTTTCTCTATTTCTATAATTCCAACTTCATTTTTATAATCTTTTTGAGTTTTTAGTAAATTTATATAATTATTCAATTTTAATCTCTCCTAGCTGTAATATTCTATCTTTATAATTATACTCTAAAATTAATAAAAAATATCCCTACATCTAAACTAGATCTAGGGTTTATATTATTTCTAATTTTATTTATCTTCTTCCGCTAATTCTGCACTAACTTCTACTAATGCAACATCTCTTTTAAATCCTTGTATAAAT
>NZ_JBOFOR010000107.1:0-5257 GCF_051659545.1 Romboutsia sp.
ACAAACGATTCTATAGACTCAAGTCTAATTTGTTCTCTAGTTCCATTTTGGATATAGTTCATAATTTAAGGCCCCCTAATAACTGTTATTTAATCAAATTATACCATATTAAGGGACTTTTCGCACAGCCTGCCGGGGGTCGTAGGCAAGGAACTTAGTGACTTGCCTTGCTAATTTTTAGTTGTTTTAATAGGTTTATATCTTCTTCATTTAGGTCTTGAAGATGTGCTGATCTGAAGAACAGACCTTTTTTTATTATTCTTCCATCTGAGGATTTATGTCCTCCTAAGTCTCTAAAGTTTTTCATTTGACTCACTCCTTTTTTTGTTTTATGTTATGTAGTTTTCACAAAAATAGACTATAACATAATTATACTTATGTATAGTCTATTTAATACGGCTTAAAGTCCCACAATTCCTCTTTCTCTAGCATACAAAGCTGCATGCACCCTATCTTTTAAATTTAATTTTGCAAATATATTACTAATGTGTTTTTTTACGGTGTGCTCAGTTATAAATAATTCTTTTGAAATTTCTTGATTACTTTTTCCTTGAGCTATACATATAAGTATCTCATACTCTCTTTTGGTTAGTTCTGGTATATATTCACCACCTGTTTTCACCATATAATTTTCTATTAACTCTGCATCAAAATATTTTTTACCTTTATAAATTTGTTTTACAGCATATCCAATATCTTCAGATGCAATATTAGCTAATATATATGCATCAACTCCTGCTTTTATACACTGAGAAAATAAGTTTCGGTCTTCATAAAAATCTAATACCATGACCTTTATATTTTTATTTTTCTTTAACTCTTGTATATCTGTTAAATACTGTTTGTTGTTTTTATTTAAATCAATTAGTATAAGATCATAGTTTTCTTTATATATATCAGTGTATAAATGGCTATGACTTATCTTTTGAACACATTTTTCACCCTCTAAAATTCCTACTATACCTTTTCGTATTATGAGTGATTCTGATATTACAATAACTTGCATATTTATACCTCCTCTATAAAATACGCTAGTTACTTAGGCGGTTGCACTAGTAGCTCAGTATACTTAAAGTGCCCATATACAAAATATACTTCTTCGCTTCTAAATAATGATCTGTTTTGATTTTGTGTTATATAAATACTATTCTTAGTATTATATATTTATACCTATATTTTATGAAAATTAAGTGTAATAATAATACTCTAATGGTTTTATTTTTCTACTACTAAAGTATAGTGTTTTTATATTTTCATATGGAAATAACTCATAAGTAAACTTATGAGTTATTTTAGATTTAATTTGATTTTGTTTGTTCATATTTATTATGCTCATATATAAAGCTGCTTAAGATTGCTTTATTATATTCTTTATCCCATTTTGTTACCCATCCTTTGCTTCCTTCTATCTCATCCCTTCTATGTGAGGCAATAGGAAATTCTAACTGATCTATGCTTTTATCTTTTATATTATAAACTTTAGTTACTATTTTCATCATTTCTAATGGTGCTATATTAGTCTTACATCTTTTAAATAATATATTTACAGATTCATTAATAGTTTTCAAATTTTCCTTTTGTAATTTTTCATATGCACTAATTATAACTTCTCTTTGCCTTCCATCTCTTGAATAACCATTATCGCCATGTCTAATTCTACTAAAAGCTAATGCTTGGTATCCATTAATAATTTGATTTCCGCTAGATTCAATTAACTTCATCGGTTCAACTTGTGAGTTTGATGAGTAAACTGAATAAGTACTATACATAATCTCATTTATATATTTTAAGTTTTTTTCATCTATATTTACCTCTACACCTCCTATCGCATCTATTATTTTTATAAATGCTTCAAAATTTACAGTGATGTATTTATCAATACTAATTCCAAAATTGTCATTTATTGTTTGCATTAGTAGAGTAGGGCCTTCATAAGCATAAGAATGATTTAATTTTTCTGTGCTATATCCAGGTATAAAAACAAATGTATCTCTCCATATAGAAGTTAATCTAATATCATTATTTTTATTGTCTATTGTAAGTATAATTATTGAATCTGATCTATTGCCTTTATCTAAATTATCACCATCTACTCCTACCAATAAAATATTAAGTGTATCTTTATTCATATACGTATAATCTTCTAAATGCTTATCATCTTGATCTTTATAGATTGAATTAAATTTATAATATACATACCCAAATCCATATAAAAATTTTATTGTTACTCCTACTAATAGTACAATTAAAATTTTACTTATTTTAGACATATATTTTCACCTTATCAAATTTATTTAAATTTTAAACAGCATATCCCTAATAAGTTGCTTTATTATTTACTATTAAGCACTTACTGCTTCTTGTTTTTTATATGTTACAACTATTTTTTTCATCAATCTATCTATATGTTCTATTTTCTCATTATTAATAATTTTTTGTAATTCTGCTAGGCTTTCATTTAACTCTTCATCATTTATTGATATAGGTTTTGCTACAAATACCTTATTATTTCTAGTTTTAATTAATCCTTCTTCACTCATTAAAAGCTCTTCGTATAGTTTTTCACCTGGTCTTAAACCTACATACTCTATTTTTATGTCACTTCCTAAATCTAAACCACTTAGTTTTATTAAATTTTTAGCTAAATCTATTATTTTTACAGGTTCCCCCATATCAAGTACAAATATTTCTCCACCTTTTGCTATAGCTCCTGCCTCAATTACAAGACCAACTGCCTCTGGTATAGTCATAAAGTATCTTATTATATCAGGATGCGTTACTGTAACAGGTCCTCCTTCTTCTATTTGTTTTTTGAATAATGGTATTACACTTCCATTACTTCCAAGTACATTCCCAAACCTAACAGCTACATACTCTGTTTCACTTACATTATTCATACTTTGTACTATCATTTCTGCAACTCTTTTTGTTGCTCCCATAATATTGGTCGGATTAACAGCCTTATCTGTAGATATAAGGACCATTCTTCTAACTTTATATTTATCAGCTAATTTTGCAATATTTAAAGTTCCAAATATATTATTCTTAATAGCTTCTCCTGGGCTTTCTTCCATAAGTGGAACATGCTTATGTGCTGCCGCATGGAAAACTACCTTGGGTCTATATTTATTGAATATTTCATCGGTTCTATTTTCATCTCTTATATTTCCTATTATTATTTTTATATTCAAACGTTCTCCATATTTTCTAATTAGCTCTTGTTGTATGAAGTATGCATTATTTTCATAAATATCTAGAATAATTAATTGTTTTGGAGAAAATTCGGATATTTGTCTACATAATTCTGAACCAATTGATCCTCCTCCTCCTGTTACTAATACAATCTCATCAGTTATATAATCACTTATTTCATTTAAGTTTGTTTGTATTTGTTCTCTTCCTAGTAAATCTTCTATTTTCACTTCTCTAATTTGTTTTATATCTACTCTTCCGTCAATGAATTCATATATTCCTGGTATTATTTTTATTTTACATTTTGTTTTTTGACATTGATTAATTATTTCTTTTTTACGTATTTTACTTATTTTAGCTATAGCTATTATTATTTCATCAACTTGATATTCTTTTACTATTTTTTCTATATCATTTATATTTCCTAGTATTTTTATATTGTGTATGCACCTACCACATTTTTTAATATCATCATCAACTATTCCCACTATTGATTTGTTTATTTGAGGATTTTGTTTAATTTCGTTAATTACTATATTCCCCGCACATCCTGCTCCTACTACTAAAATCCTTGATATAGATTTGTCTACATTTACTTTACCTTCTATTCTTATCATCATTCTATATGATAGTCTGCTTCCCACTGTAAAAGTAATTATAAATATTGTATTTGTAAAATAAAACAATAAAGAATAATCTACCCCTAGTATTTTATGAGTTATAATTAGTGGAATTAGGTAGCTAAAATTAGCTAAAATTATAGATGCTATTTCTTCTAAACCAGCATACTTCCATAAGCTACTATAGCACCTAAGTACATGATATGCTAAAATGTGAAATATTATATATGTTCCAATATTTATAATAATTGTACCTATATCTACAAATCCTATAGTCTTAACCAAGTCTAATGATATTAAAAATGCTACTAATATACTTACTATGTCTATTAGTACTAAAATTAGAGTTCTTAATCTATATGAATTTAATATCTTATATATATAACCATTTCTATATATGCTTTGCGATTGAGTTTGCATTAATAGCTCATCCTCCCCTAAATAATGCTTTCATAAACTATTTCCATTTCTTTTAATACATCTTCTTCACTAAAGTTTTGTATATATTTAAAACTTTTTTCTCCCATAATTTTAATTAATTCCCTGTCCTTGTATAATTTAAGTATTGAGTTATAAGTAGCTTCTATATCCGCAACATTTACTATTAAACCATTTTCCCCATCCTTAACTAAATCAATATTTCCTCTAATATTTGTGCATACTATTGCTTTTTTATTACACATAGCTTCCATTAAATTTCTTGGCAAACCTTCATGGAGAGATACTAACGCTAATATATCTGTTATTCCTAGAATAATAGGTATATCTTTTCTATGACCTAATAAAAGTATATTATGCTCTAAGTTATTTCTATATAGTAATAGGTAAGTCTTTGAAATTATCTCTGACTTTTCCCCTACTTCACACCGTACGTGAGTGTTTCCAGCTCATACGGCGTTCCAACGTTTCATATTTTCAAATTAAACCCTAAATTTACTACTCACTACTTACATATATGTAGCTTTCCTCCAAGTCTGCTAATTGCTATTTTTTAGCTTTCACATCTTTTAGTCATACTCGAACCTTGGACTATTTAACATTTAATCATTTATTATTATAAACCGCCTAGTGGCTATTGCTAGAATATCATTACAATATACATCATCGCTTCATGCCACCACTCTCACTTGGATTAAGATAAGTTATACTTATGTTTTCCTTATCACTACTTCATTGGCAGTAAAACCTCCATATTCCAAGCTTTCCTTGTTCCATTATTACTATCTTTTCATATATCCTTAGGTCATCGGTATAAGCCTGTAAGCTTGATAATGCCTGTAACATTATATGGATTTTCATAATATAAAATCTTACTCACCCACACTTACTACACAATTTTGTGTGTTATATTCATTTCTGAATATTAGAATTTTAGACCCGTACATTCCCGATTTCGTCAGTCCCTCTTGACATCCTAACCATAGATATTTTATAGACCCTAGCCC
>NZ_JBOFOR010000108.1:0-3161 GCF_051659545.1 Romboutsia sp.
TATTTTATTTATATTTTCTTGAAACTCATCTCTAAATTCTCTTATTTTTTCTATGTTATCCTTAAAATCTTCTTTTAAAATATGTTTTATTTTTTCTTCTTCTTCTGGTAATACTCTAATTGCTAAATCTAATTCCCCATTTATATCTTTAATATTATATTCCTTTTTTGAAGGTATAGCTTTAAATAACTGTGGATTAATTTTTATTTCACTTGCTTTCTTTTTAAGTTCCTTCGATATACTTTTTTCCAAGTCTTCAATTTCTACATTAATCTTTTTATATTTACCTGCTACAGTATCACCATTTGTCTCATCACCTAACTTTTTTAGTATACTATCTATTTCCTTTTTTTTGTCATTTATCTGTTTTTCTATTTCAACATTTTCTTCACCTAACACTGTAAATGGTTCTATAATGCCTTCTTTATCATATAAAAAACTCAAATTTTCCTGTCTGAAATCAGAGTTATATACTCTAATCTTTAATTCATTTTCATTCAGATTAGACTCATTAATTTTCTTATTTGTGTCTAAATTTATTTCAAATTTTCCATCCTTAAAATCTTCATGAATCTCTCCTCTTTCAATGCTTCTAAAAATTCTTGATAAAGTAGTCTTACCTGAATAATTCCTTCCATATATAATATTAACTTTACCAAATGAATGTTTATCTTCTAATCCCCATTTATACCCTCTATAGCTACCAAACTTATTTATATCAATTTTTTTTATCATCCTCTACTCTCACGCCCTTTACTATAATTTCCAATTTAATTATATAGTATATCAAATATTTTTATTATTCGTCACCATAACTTATTTTTATTTTATTTTTTCTCTTCGTGTAGTAATATGTAAATCATGAGTTACTTCATTGTCAACAAAAGAAAAGACCACATTGAATATCACTTCAACGTGGTCTTTATATACTACTACCTCTTTAACATAATCGCTTATAAATTTCTTACATTCTGGTAAATTCCTAGTTAAAACAAATTCTTTAAACTGTCCAAACATACTTCTAATTTGATCTTCAGTTATATCTACTGATTCTACACCATTACTTTCTATAGATCGTTCCCCTATCTTTAAATCTAAGTTTAACTTTATCTGCTCTAATTCATCTAGCTTATCTTTAAGCATATTATTAACTATACCATTCATTATAGCATTAAGTATATTTTCAATTTCTTTATTTACTTTCTCTAACTTGTTTCTAAGATTACTCAACATCTCATGATTATCATTAGATTTCGTCTTAAGTCTCTCATTTAATTCCTTACTTAAAACTGGTATAGCTTCATCATTCAGTACATGCTTTTCTAACTCTGTAAGGACAAACTCTTCTAAATAATCTCTTTTTATCTCCTTATTGTTGCATCCTCTCTTTTGTTTCCTACAACCACATCTATACGAAATATAATCATTACCATATTTGTCTTTCCTTTTATTTCCTTGCATTGCATATCCCCCACATTCACCACACTTAATAAGCCCTGTAAGGAGGTATAATGTAGTAGCCTTATGAGACCCAGGTGCTTTCTTTCTTTTTTGCATCATTTCTTGGGCTTGTCTAAATACTTCTTTATCTATTATTTGTGGCATTCCCCCTTCTATTTTAATGATTTCATCCTCACTTTTTTGCTTATGACCATTCCTTTTTCCATTGACACCTTTCCTTTGAGTCTTGTTAAATACATATACACCTGTGTATTTTTCATTGCTTAGTATACCATGCAAACTATTCTTCCCAAACTTATTTTTACGTTTCGTCAAAAATCCAAAATCGTTCAATTTATCAATAATCTTGCTATATGAGTATCCATTTATATACATATCAAATATTATTCTTACAGACTGAGCTTCTTCTTCATTTATTACATATGTTTTATCAAATGCAACATCATAACCCAAAGGTGCATCACCACCATTATGTAACGCTTTTAAGGCGTTTTCCTTTTGCCCTTTTGCAACTTCTCTAGCCAAATTTGCAGAATAATATTGTCCCATGCCTTCAATTACTGATTCTAAAATTAAACTTTCTGGGCTATCATCAAGTTTTTCAAGAACACTAACAACTCTAATCCCTTTTAACTTTAACTTTCTCTTATATATTGCTGAGTCATACTTATCCCTAGAAAATCTATCTAATTTATGAACTATAGCCATTGATATACCTGTCTCATCTGCCTCACAATACTTAATCATATTTTTAAATTCAGGTCGATTTGCTGATGTCGCTGACTTAGCTCTATCTATAAATACTTTAACTATCTGTATACTATTCTTATCTGCATATTCTTCTATTGCTCTTATCTGTGCATCTATTGATTCATCCATTATATTTACCTACGATCGTTACTTCATAGATGTCATCTAATTATTGATGACCTCATACTTTCATATGAGTGTAGACTATTTCTTCACCTTCATCATTACATGCTAAGGGCGACCCGTTTCCATTACCAATCACTTGTAATGTACTCTCTCACGAGATAGTCGTTTGACCTTTTCCTATTCGGAACTTGGCGACCAAACATCCATTGTTACAGTACTTAGGCTCTCACCATATACTATCCTTACTATTGTTTCTGAGTTTCCTCACATTCATATAAGCATATTTCATCCTATATTGTAGTCGTAAGACTTTAGGAGTTACTGGTTTTAAGGTCGTGTCCTATTAATATTTCTACTAATACGGGGCTAACTTACCCTTTGGTTATCACTTGAAAATCTTGCGTATACTACTGCTTTTGTCATTGTTCAATCTCTCCTTTAGTTTTATTTGTATTAGATAATTAATTGATACTTTTATATTTACTTTATACTTTTTCTATCCATATAATCAGTAGCTAATTCTGGTATCATATGAATAATTTCAGTTATTCTATCGTTAATATTACTAATATATTTTTCTATATAACTATTTTTATCAAGTCCCCTTGTGCTATTTATATCACCTTCTAGTACATATTTTTCATACAATTCACACAGATTATTAATTTCGGCATTTATAAGCCCATGCACAATAGATTGAGTAAGAATATATTCTGGAGTATCTATGTCAAAACCCATACTTTTAGGTATTATATCTTCTATACTTTTATTTACTGTCTTCATATTTTTATTAGATAATTCTCTATCCTTTAAAAAACTCTTTA
>NZ_JBOFOR010000109.1:0-13845 GCF_051659545.1 Romboutsia sp.
CAATTTTTTTACTAAAGAAGTAAGTTTTTCTTCATCAATTCTTTCAAATGGTGAATTATTAACTCTAACAGCAGTTCCAAAGTGGAAGTTAACAGCATTAGAAGCCTTTTTTATAGCTTCAATATTTTCTAGATTTAGACCAGAACCTAAAAGGGTTTTTTCTTTTCCTAAAGTATTATTTACTATTTCAACAACTGTGTCCATATTATCAGGAACCTTGCCAGGACCACCAGAAGTTAAAACACTTGTTATTTGAGAATATTCTCTCAGAAGTTTAGTATTATTTAATATATCTTTACTATCATCAATAGCTCTATGATAAGTAAAATCTAATCCACTACAAGCTTTGATAACTTGTTCTAATTGAGCTTTATGTAGATTACCTTCCTTAGTCAAACTACCGAATACTATTCCATTTGCACCCAGACTTTTAACTATTTCTATATCTTTTAACATGATTTCCATATCATACTCAGAGTAAACAAAAGAATTAGCATGAGGTCTAATCATAACGTTTACAGGAATATTTACAGTATTAACAATCTTTTCTATTAAACCGAAACTAGGAGTTAATCCCCCTTCAGTTAAGGCACTAACTAATTCAATTCTATTAGCACCACAACTTTCAATTGTCTTTGCATCTTCAACACCTAATGCAATAATTTCTAACATATAATCAACTCCTTTACAGGGAAATGTTATCAAACTATAAGTAAAATGTCCATACGATATAAATTATTTATACAAAAAATTAAAAGTAAATTTTATTTTAAAAGAATTAAATTTTAAAAATACTATTGTAAAATTTAGAATGAATATAATACTATAGATAAGTGGTTAATTACTTAACCAACTAAAGAGGAATAGGTATGTTCGTCAATAAAGGGTCAAAAAACAATAATAAATTCAAGAAAAGAAAGCTTTAAGAAGAATTTTATAAAAAATTTAATACAAGAAGCTGAAAAGCTTTCTATAAAAAAGATGAGTTGATAGAAATAATAAATAACTATTAGAAGGTGCAGCAATGGACTATGCAATAGTATTATATAGTGTCATTGGAGTTAGATTGTTAATCAAAGCACCTATTAAAGATTATGCACACGATTTAATATAAATTAGAATCACAAGGGAGAAGATTATGAAAGAATCAAATTTTAAATTTAAAGGTCAAGAAGATTTAAATATATACGTATATAAATATGAACCAATAAACAATGAGGACATAAAAGGTATAGTACAAATATCCCATGGTATGTCTGAAGAGGCAGGTAGATATAGAGTTTTTGCAAAAGAACTTGTAGACAATGGATATGTCGTATATATAAATGATCATAGAGGGCATGGAAAAACTGCTGACAATATAGAAAAGGTAGGAATACTATCTAAACAAAATGGTATAGAACATATAGTAGAAGATTTAAAAGAATTAACCACTATAATAAAAGATGAACATAAAGACTTGCCAGTGTTTTTATTTAGCCACAGTATGGGGTCTTTTGCAGCACAAAGATATATTACAAAATATTCAAATCTTATAAATGGAGTAGTACTATCAGGAACTAACGGTATTCATGGTATAGAAGTAGATCTAGGACTAAGAGTTGCTAAATTTATGAGCAAAACTAAAGGAAGAAATGAAAAAGCACATTTAGTAGATAAACTAAGCTTTGGCAATTTTAACAAGAAAATAAAGAATAGCAAAACACCTTTTGACTGGTTAAGTAGAGATGAAGAACAAGTTAAGTTATATATAGATAATCCATACTGTGGAGTATTATTCTCTAATGGATTTTTTGAAGACTTATTTGAAAATTTTGTGTATATAAGAAATAAAAATAACCTAGAAACTATAGATAAAAACTTGCCAATATTTATATTAGCAGGAGACTCTGACCCTGTAGGCAAATATGGAAAAGGGATTGTTTCTTTATACAATAAATATAACAGTATGGGAATTGAAGATGTGTCTTACAAACTTTATGAAGGTGGAAGACATGAAATGTTAAATGAGATTAATAAAGAAGAAGTATACAGTGATGTAATAAAGTGGTTAGATAGCAAAAACTAATATTAAATAATTAAATATATATACAAATAAAATAAATATATATACATTTATTAGTAAAATATGCTAATATGATGGTGAGATATAAAATTTCATAGGCAAAATTAGAGAAATCTAATGACGCAAAGCTAAAGGGGCTAAGGTTATTAAACTATGCCAGCCAGTTGCCAAAGGGTAAATATACTTTTTGTTTAATAAGCATATTTTATTTGTGATGTCTTCAAATATGTTTATTTTAATGTACTAAAAAAAGCTACTTCTTTGGAAGTAGCTTTTATTTTTGAAAAAAAGTATTTACCTAAATGGGAGAAAAAAATCATTTAGGAGGGTGAATATGAAACATATTAAAAGGTTGAAACAATCGAAAAAAGCAGTAGCAATAGCTATTATAGCAAGTATGCTAATTAGCACAGGTATGCCTATATATGGGATAAAAGTAGCTAATGCAGAAGGTCAAAATTCAAAAATAGTAAATAGTACAAATCAAAAACGTAATGTAATGTACTACGGAGACTGGTCTATATGGGGAGGACAAGGAAACTTCTATCCAAAGGATATACCAGCAGATCAACTAACACATTTAAACTTTGCATTTATGGATTTTGATTCAAATGGAAATCTAGTGTTTACAGATAAAGATGCAGCAGTTGGAGCACCAGTAGGACAAGAAGGTGTTCAATGGGGAGCACCAAATGCAGGAATACTTATAGCTCTTCAACAATTAAGAGAAGAAAATCCAAACTTAAAGCTAGGAATATCACTAGGTGGATGGTCAAAATCAGCAGACTTCCCAGTGATAGCCGCTGATCCAGTTAAGAGAGCAAACTTTATTCAAAATGTTGTTAAATTCGTAGAATATACAAATATGGATTTTGTAGATTTAGACTGGGAGTTTGCAGGTGAAGTTAGGCAACCAGATAAGGTAGATAACAAAAATGATGAAGGTAATCCTTATGCTACTAAAAATGACAAAGAAAACTATATAAAGTTATTAGAAGAGTTTAGAGTATCCCTTGATAAGAAAGGTGTAGAACTAGGAAAAAAATATGAATTAACAGTAGCTCTTCCAGCACCAAAACAAAAAGTAGATATAGGGATAGATGTAGATAGATTATTCAATGTTGTAGACTTTGCAAATATAATGACTTACGACATGAGAGGCGCATGGGATGAATACAGTGGGCATCAAACTGGATTATATCCAAATCCAAATGAACCAATAGCAGGAAATAACTTATCAATAGATGAAAGTGTTGATTATTTAATAGAAAAAGGTGCAGAATCTGAAAAGATAGTAATAGGAGCAGCATACTACACAAGAGGATGGGACAAGGTTTCTGCTGGTCCAGATAAGAGTTTACCAGGATTATTTGGTGAAGCAGCAGTAACTACAAAGGATGCAGATCAAACTCCATCAAGAGGAGCAGTAAATGAAGCAGCATTAACTGTAGGAGATGGGGGGCGTATGTCTGGAGTGTGGTCATACAGAAGTATGGATAAGCTAAAAGCTAACTATCCAGGTCTTAAAGAATACTGGGATGACACAGCAAAAGCACCATATTTATACGATGAAGCTACAGGTAAATTCTTTACATATGATAATGTAAAATCTATTGGAGAAAAGACTAGGTATGTAAATGAAAACAACTTAGGTGGAGTAATAGGATGGATGGCATCACAAGATGCACCAACTACATCAACTAAAAGAGATGAATTAACAAAAGCAACTAAAGAAGGTTTATATGGTAAATCAGCTTTACCAAAGCATGAAGTGGTTTATTCAGAATTAGATGTAGATGCATTAGTAACTCCTTACGAAGTACAATGGGGAGCAGATAGAAAAGGTTATGAAATAAAAATAACAAACAATGAAAGAGCGGAAGAGTATAATGAAGTATTAAAAGAAGTTGAAAGAGGAGCTGAAACAATAAAGGCACCTAAATTATATATAAAAGCTGACAAGCCTCTAAATAAAGGAGACTATACAGCAGGGAATGTAACTTATGAAAATGGATACACAGTAGTAGACTTAAAGGATATTTGGGAAGGTAAAAACATAGAGCAAGGACAATCATATACTTTAAAATTATCTGGAGATGCAAAGATAGAAAGTATAGAACTAGCTCAACGTATGTCAAATAATAGTCCAGATATGTATAAGCAAACTATATACGGTGAAGCAACAAATCCAGATATAAACCAAGCGCCAGTAATTAGTGGTATAGCTAATAAAACAATAAATGTAGGAGATACATTTGATAAAATGGCAGGAGTAACTGCATTTGATAAGGAAGAGGGCAATTTAACATCTAAGATAAAAGTATCAGGAGATGTTGATACTACAAAAGTTGGAGAATATAAATTAACTTATTCAGTAGCTGATAGCCAAGGGTTAACAACTACAGTAGATAGAGTAATAACTGTAAATGAAGTAGTAGTAGGTGGAGATACTTATGATTCTACAAAAGTATATTTACAAGGAGATACAGTAATATACAAAGGTGAAACATACAAAGCTAAGTGGTGGGTACAAGGCGAAAACCCAAGTACATCACAAGCTTGGGAAAAAGTGATAAAACCAAATGAAGATGGAAGTGTAAGTTACCAACCAGGTATGATATTTGCAGGTGGACAAACTGTTAAATATGAAGGAAAAACATACAAGGCTAAGTGGTGGACAAACACAACTCCAGGAAGCGATTCTTCATGGGAATTAATAGGATAATATAAATTAGGGGGGAACAATATGAAGTTTAAAAGCATAAAAAAAATAATGTCTTTAATAACAACATTAAGTATATGTTTATCACCTCTTACTTCTATAACTTCATTTGCAAATGGAAAAGAAAAAGTAAAAGTTGAAAGTACTCAAAATACTAATAAAGACTTAGAGAAAAAAATAGTTGGATACTTCCCAGAATGGGCATACAAAAGCAAAGAGCATGGATATTTTAATGCAACAAATTTACAGTGGGATGACTTAACTCACATACAATATTCATTTGCTATGGTAGATGAAAAAACTAACAAAATTAATTTTGGAGATAAGCATGCTGCTATAGAAGAAGACTTTGTTGGATTAGAAATGTCTTACAAGGGTGAAAAAATAACAATAGATGAAAGTCTACCATACAAAGGACATTTCAATATAATTAACCAATTAAAAAAGAAAAATCCAGATGTAGATTTACTAATATCAGTAGGTGGATGGGCAGGATCTAGAGGATTCTACACAATGATGGATACTGACCAAGGTATAGATACTTTCACAGATTCATGTGTAGAGTTTATTAGAACATATGGATTTGATGGGGTAGATATTGACTTTGAATTCCCGTCATCAACAAGTCAATCAGGAAATCCTGCAGACTTTGATTTATCAGAACCAAGAAGAAAAACAATAAATGCTAGATACAACGTAATGATGAAAACATTAAGAGAAAAAATAGATAAGGCATCTGAAGAAGATGGAAAAGATTATCTATTAACAGCAGCAGTAAGTGCTTCATCATGGGTATTAGGTGGCGTTGATTCTAATGAATACGCTAAAAATTTAGATTTCTTAAGTATAATGTCTTATGACTATCATGGTGGATGGAACAAGTTTGTTGAAAATCAAGCAAATATATATCCAGACCCTGCAGACAATGAAACTAAAGGAATGATAATGCCGGTGTTAGGAATGGATTGGTCATACAATTACTATAGAGGAGTATTGCCTCCAGAAAAAATATTAATGGGTGTACCATATTACACTAGAGGTTGGGAAAATGTTCAAGGAGGAAATGGAAGTGGACTTCATGGAACTAGTGATACACCAGCTACAGGAAAATACAATGTATGGGGAGATCCAGATGAAAATGGTGGAATAATACCAGCGGGAGCAAACCCATTATGGCATGTACTCAACTTAATAGAACAAGATCCAAATTTAAAAATACACTGGGATGATGTAGGTAAAGTTCCATATGTATGGCAAAATAATGAAAAAGTATTCTTAACTTTTGAAAATGAGCAATCAATAGACGAAAGATTAAAATACATAGAAGAAAAGAACTTAGGTGGAGCTCTAATATGGGAAATGGGTGGAGATTTTGGTTTAAATCCTAACTATGTAGAAGGATCAAATGAAATAAATGAAGGAAAGTACACTTACGGTAATACATTAACAGAAAGATTAAGCAATGGACTAGAAAAAATGGGACCATCTGAAGAAACACCAGAGGGTTTACCAGGATTAGAAAAGATAGCAGTGGATGTAGACTTAAAGGGTAACTATGATCATCCAAACTACACATACGAATTTGTAATAAAAAACAATACAGGTGAAAAAATAAACGGTGGATGGGAATTAGCCTTTGACTTACCTAAATCAGCAGTATTTAAATCTACTTGGGGTGGAACATTTACTTCAGAAAACAATGGAGATTTCAATAGAATAACATTAAAATCTTCAGGATGGCAAAATCTAGAGCCAGGAGCAACTACTAACCTACAAGGTATGATAGGGCTTTGTTTCTCAGGAGTTAAGAATATAACATTCAATGGTAAAGCTGTATCAGGAGATGAAAGTGTAAATCCAGGACCAGGAGAAAATGCTGCTCCAGTAATAAATGGAGCAACTAACAAAACTATAAATCTTGGAGATACTTTTGATAAAATGGCAGGAATAACTGCAACTGATAAAGAAGATGGAGATTTAACAACAAAAATAAGTGTAAGTGGAAATGTAGACACAAATAAAGCTGGAGAATACAAATTAACTTATACAGTAGCAGATAATAAAGGTTTAACAACAACTGTAACTAGAACAATAACAGTAAAATCAACTTCAACAGAAGGTGATACATATGACCCTACTAAAGTATACTTACAAGGAGATTCAGTAGTATACAAAGGTGAAATATACAAAGCTAAATGGTGGGTAAAAGGAGAAAATCCTGATAGTTCGCAAGCTTGGGAAAAAGTAGTAAAACCAAATGAAGATGGAAGTATAAGTTATCAACCAGGAATGGTATTTACAGGTGGTCAAACTGTCAAATATGATGGAAAAACATACAAAGCTAAATGGTGGACAAATACAACTCCAGGTAGCGACTCTTCATGGGAGTTAATAGGATAAGTGCAACTTATGCGTATATGGCAATGAAATGGCTAGAAGATAATAAATAATTAAAATGATGTTTAAAGAGGTAAAATAAGGGTATATATAATTCTAGTTATAAATAATTGGGGAGGAAAAAAGAATGCAGAAATTATTTAAGATATCATCTTTTTATTTATTATTAGGATTAATAGTAGGAGTATTTTATAGAGAGTTTACAAAGTTTAATAATTTTACAGGTACAACAAGTTTAGGTTTAGTTCATACACATACACTTGTATTAGGGTTTATGTTCTTTATGATAGTACTATTACTAGAAAAGAACTTCTTAATCTCACAAATTAAAAACTTTAAAGCTTGGCTTATAACATATAATGTAGGGCTAATTTACTTAATATCAGTTTTAATATTTAGAGGAATATTACAAGTTAAAGGAACTGATTTTGCTGGACTTAGCCATATAGCTGGATTAGGTCATGCTATATTAGGAGTATCGTTAGTATGGTTCACTGTAATAGTTAATAAAGCAATAAAAAAATATGATGAAAAAAATAAGGCAAAAGGCTTATAAGTTAAGAACTATTCAAATTAAAATATTAAAAAATACTGTCTATATAATATTTTTATATAGACAGTATTTTTGTGTAGCAGAAATTTTTAGTCAATGACAGTAACATAATGGTTATGTTGTTTTAACTCGTCAATAAAGGTATTGTCAATATATCCTTTCTTTTCAACTACAAAATTAACAGGTGTGTTGTTGTACATCAGAGCATTTAACAGACTAAAATTAGTGTCACTATAAGGCAAAAATATACGATTTAGCCCTCTTATTTGTGGAATAGAGGAAAGTATAGATTTACTCCCTACACAAGTAAATACATAATCTGAAAAATCTATAGAACCTGATAGTAAAGATATAGGTACATACTTAATGGCATATGAGTTTTGTTGAAGAGCTAATAAGCATAAAGGTACAGTTTTAATTTTTACAAATTCCAAGGCTAATCCATTTCTAAATAATGCAGCTTCGCATATTTCATTAGTTTGTTCAAGTACAAATTCTAGAGCAAATGGATTTTCTTTTATAGCACTCATGCAGATTTCATTAGTTTGATTTTTTATAAACTCTAAGGACAAGCCATTTATTTTTACGGCCTCATTGCAAAGTAGTTCTGTTTTTTCTCGTATGTAAGTAAAGGCTAAAGGATTCTCTCTAATAGCTTCAAAACAAATCTTTGGTGTTTGATTTCTTATGTACTTTAAGCTTAGGCCATTTTGTTTTACGGCCTCTAAGCAAAGTTCTTTTGTTTGATTATCGATATTTTTTATGAGTAATCCATTTTGACGAATCATTTTTAAGGTATTATCATTGCTTACATAACTATCTCTAAGAGATTTTACAGGTTTAGAATTTAATTCATCTAGTGGAGAACTATATTTTTGTTTTGTAGGTTCAAGATCAATTATGGTATCTTTTATAAAAGAGTTTTTTGTATTAGTGTATTTAACTCGTTCTTCAACTTTTTCTTTAGTTTCAACTGCGCTAGTATATGAACCATCGGGTTCGACTCTTTCTACACTTCTAGTGGTAGTATTTTTTAAGGTGATTTTTTCATAGGGTTGTGCACTATTTATTACTTCAATATCTGGATGTGTCTTTTTTTCTCTAATATTTTCAGTTTCAATAATGTCAGGAACATTATTTGATAATTCAGGAATTTCATATTTTTGATCATTTTTTGACTTGTTTTTTTTAGTTATTCAAGTAGGAACTAGACTTGTTCTTTTTTTGTACATTTTTTTAGCCATTATACATCACTCCTTGTACAACTTATTTTAAATATAATGTATTATATTTAAAAGTTTATGGATTTATAACAATAAAGAGTACTTATATTTATTGGTTTGAAAATAAATATAAGAGGGAATTATATTTCCCTCTTATTAATTAGTTTTAAGGCTTCAGATTCGTTTAATGGTTTTGAAAATAAGTATCCTTGAATATAATCAACACCCATTTCTTTTAACATATTATATTGTTTTTCATTTTCAACACCTTCCGCTATTATTTCAAAATTTAAAGTATGAGATATCTCAATAATTAGTTTTACTAGTGTAACATATTCTTGTGAATTTTCCATATCAACTATAAAGCTTCTATCTATTTTAACTACGGATAAAGGGAGCTTTACTAAGTAATTTAGTGAGGAATAACCTGTACCAAAATCATCAAGAGAAATCTTTATACCTAAATTCTTTAGTATTTTTATTTTTTCTATATTTTCATTTATATTTTCAAGTAATACTGTTTCAGTAATTTCAATTCCTATACAGTCAGCACATACTTGTGTTTCATTTAGTATTTCTTTTATTTCCTTAACAAAATTAGTATTCATTATTTGAATAGAGGAAACATTAAAAGATACTACCAATTTTTCTTTTCTATTTTTATTTATTTTATTAGAAAATAAACATGATTTTCTAATTATTTCTTTTCCAATACTTAATATTAAATTACTTTCTTCTATGATTTTAATTAAATCTAATATAGGTACATGAGAATATTTATTATTTTTCCATCTAAATAATGCTTCAAATCCTACAAGTTTTTTTTCTTTTGTATATTGAGGTTGATAGTACAACATTATTTCATTATTTTGAACTGCAAGTTTTAAAGCTGATTCAATATTTAATTTTAAATTTATTTCATCTTCTAAGATTTTAGTATATATTACATACTGGTTTTTTCCGTATTCTTTAGCCTTAAAAAGAGCTATATCAGCTCTACTAAGTAGCTTGCAATTACTATAATTACATTTATCTTTATTACAATCGCATAGAGCAACTCCTATACTTATATTAATAGTCTCATTTTTTGTTTCATCAGTTTTTATACAGGATACTTTTGCTAATATATTTTGAGCTTTTTCTTCTATATATTCAATATTAGCTGGAGATATAGAGAGAATGATAAACTCGTCTCCTCCGAATCTAAATATAAAATCTTTAGGACAAATTTGCTTTAATGTTTTGGATACTTTTTCTAAAAGAGTATCTCCTATAAGATGACCATAAGTATCATTTATATGTTTAAAATCATCTACATCTATAACCATTATGCTTATTTTATTTCCATTAAATCTATGTTTGATATATTTATACAAAGCTCTTCTATTTAATAATCCAGTATGAGGGTCTGTATATGCTTGCTTTTTCATTTTATCTTTTGTTTGTTGTATTTTAGTTATATCTATAAGAATACCTACTATACCAACCAATTCACCTCCTATATCAAATACAGGAGTTTTATATACTTCAAGTGTTCTTTTTTCACTACCATGGATTAATCTTTTAGTAAACTTAATTGTCTTTTGCTTATCGATAACCTCTTTATCTTCATTAAAGATAGTATCTAATTCTTCTTGTTTGTAGAATTCTTTTATATTTCTTCCGATTAACTGCTCTACAGTAGTTTTTTTAGATGCTGCAAATTTAGAGTTTGCATTTATATAGTCACCATTTTTATTAAGAAGCCAAACCTTAAAGGGTATATTTTCTATAAGTGTTTTAAGCTGTGTATCTCTATTTTCTATACTAGTAACATCACGTGCTACTGCAGTTATTCCTATTACTTCTCCATTATCATCCAATACAGGAAATCTATAAATATTGAGTCTACGATAGCCTTTTTTTCCTGGAACTACTTCTTGAAAGAATAAGGGTTCTTTTTTATTTAATACTAGTAAGTCATTTTTTCTGCATTCATCTCCAGTTTTTCTGTCCCATACATATTTATGATCTTTTCCTTTAATATCATCTAGAGTTTTACCACAATGAATTAAAAAAGAACTATTAACATCTATGTAGTTGCTATCTTTATCTGAAAACCAAGCTATAGTAGGTATCGTATTTAATAAGGCTTTATACTTAAGTTCAATATGCTTAAGCTCTTGCAGCTGATCTTCTATGGATTTAGTATTTTTATTCATAGTGTACTCCTTATAGTTTAAAAAATATAAATATAATTTATTTTCAAAATAATACTTTTATGAGTTTTATTCTTTCCGAATTATAAAATCTATATAACCTAAACTAAGTATTTAAGTTAAAGTGACCTTATAATTTATGATTAATAAAAACACATCAAAATACACTAGCAATTTATTATGATTAAAGAAGGATAATGAAAGGATTTATCATAATTAATAAGGATAAGAAAATATGCAAATTGGGGGAGTATATGAAAGCAATACTAGATAGCATCGAAAACTATATTATGATAGTGAGCAGAAAAGGAAACATAAAATTTTGCAATAAAAAATTATTAAGTAAAATTGAGTATCAAGATATTGATTTATATAATAAGAATATTAATAAATTAATAAATAGTGAAGATGGAGAGCTTACTAAAATATTAAGAAAAATTATTCTAGGAGAAAAGATAAACCTAGATATAGATGTTATTTCAAAGTATAAAGATTATGTTTCATTAAATTGTGATGTATTAATTAACGATTTTGAAAATGAAGAAAGTATATTTATAATTGGAAAAGATGTTTTTGAGAAATATTACAATAGAGAAATTTTAGAAAATGCTTTAGATATTTTGCCATTTAGTATGTGGATAAAAGATTTAGATGGGAGATTTAAATATGTAAATAAACATAAAGCAGAGTTACTTAAATTAGACAGAAAAGATTTCTTAAATAAGTACGACAGAGATTTTACAAATGAAAAAAACTATAATTTTTTTCATGAAATAGATAAAGAAGTAATAAGAACAAAAATGCCAAAAATATTTGAGGAAATAATGGAAAAAGATAATTCGCAATATTGGTATGAAACTTTTAAAGCACCCATGTTTGATGAAAATAATAATGTTAAACTTACAGTTGCAGCTTCAAATAACATCAATATTGTAAAAAAACTTATAGAAGAACCAGGTATCAATTGCCAAGTTATAAATCAAGTTAAAAATATTGTAAGTAAAGGAAAGCATCCAGTTCATACAAGAAATGTTGTAGAAGAAATAGGAAGAGAAGTATTTAAATCTATAGGAACAGATAATATAGATATATATACATATAATCAACGAACTTCATATTTAGAAAAAGAAGTTACATTTGGAAAAAAAATAAATATAGAAGAATGTCATCAAGAGTTGTTGTACTTAAGTAAAGAACAAGTAGAAAAGATAAAAGAAAATAAAAAATATGAAGGATTTAACAATATTGAAAATATTGAAAATGAATTATTAAAAGATATAATGATAAAAAATAAAATAAATTGTATAGGGTATTACTATATTATATTTAATGATGAGTTTATAGGACTCTTATCTGTCAAATACTTAAATGAAAATAAAGTAAAGATAATAATGGATGATTTTATAAAAGCAATGTGTAGTTATTTAGGCTTACATATAAAAAATAGAGAACTTTCACAAGAAATTTTATATGAGATAGAAAAAAGAACTGAAACTGAAAAAGAATTAGAAGATTTATTAGAAATTTCAGTTGACCTTATAATTAAAATAAGAACAAATGGGCGTATAGTTAAGGTAAATAGAAAATGGACAGATACTTTTGGATGGAGTGAAGAAGAACTACTCAAAAAGAATATTTT
This sequence comes from Romboutsia sp., assembly GCF_051659545.1. Lineage (GTDB taxonomy): Bacteria > Bacillota > Clostridia > Peptostreptococcales > Peptostreptococcaceae > JBOFOR01. The sequence continues at coordinate 12,798 of NZ_JBOFOR010000109.1, forward strand.
AGAAATTATTCATAATGATTATCAGAGCGATGCATTAGATATAATGGGAGAATCAGAAAATGTATTTGACAATTGTATTAATAAAATATTATGTAAAGATGGAAGTTATAAAATAATTTCATGGAATTATAAAACGTTGCCTATGGAAGGATTTGTAATGGCAACAGGAAAAGATATTACGAGACAAAGGCAAGAGGAAGAAAGAAGAAGAAAATTGGAAGAAGCAATTAAACTAGAAAGTTTTAAAAATGAATTTTTTGCAAATGTATCCCATGAATTTAAGACGCCATTAAACATAATACTAGGCTCAATTCAATTAATAACGAGAAAAATAGAATTGGAAAAATTACCTATTGAACTTGAACAAAAATATAAAAATTACATAAAACCTATAAAACAAAACTCTTATAGACTATTAAGATTAGTAAACAATCTTATTGACATTACTAGGATAGATAGTGGATTTTATCAAATGCAACTTGGCAATTATGATATTGTAAGCATAGTTGAAGATATAACTTTATCAGTTGCCCAATACGTAGAAAATAAAGGAATAAATCTAATATTTGATACTAACTGTGAGGAAAAAGTCATTGCATGTGATCCTGATAAAATAGAAAGGATAATGCTTAATTTATTGTCAAACGCAATAAAATATACAAGTGAGAAGGGACAAATTTTTGTAAATATAAGTGTAAATTACAACACTGTATGTGTGTCTGTCCAAGATGATGGAATAGGGATACCTAAAAATGAATTAGATGCAATCTTTGAAAGATTTAAGCAGGTAGATAATATTCTAACTAGAAAATGTGAGGGAAGTGGGATAGGTTTATCTTTAGTAAAATCACTAGTAGAACTCCATAAAGGTAAAATATATGTGAATAGTCAGGTAGGGGAAGGAACAAAATTTACATTTGAACTACCTATTGGAATAGTTGATTGTTACCAGAAGAATTTAATGCTAGATAATATTTATAAAGATGAACAAATTGAAAAATGTAGCATTGAGTTTTCTGATATATATGTGTAAAAATAATTCTATAAA
>NZ_JBOFOR010000110.1:0-8246 GCF_051659545.1 Romboutsia sp.
TGACGCATATTTAAGGCCTGAAAATAAATTACCAGTATTAGCTCCCACTATCATATGGCCTAAATGTGTTAATGTTAATATACCTATGCCTATAGCTGCAACTTTTACTAAAGTTACTTCTAGTTTTTCTTCCTTAATTCCTGTATTTCTCAAATTTTCAATAACTATTGTTGCATATACTAAGGCACAAGGTAGTTCTAAAGTTGCATATCCTTCTGTAAATCCATATACAAATGCAGGTATTTGAAACGTTTTATCTGCCATTGGCCCTAAAGGTGTCATTAATCCTTTTCCAATAATAATTATTACTGCTACTAATAGTATGGGACATAATAATTTGCTAACTTTATCTACGGTATTATCTTTTTTAAAAATAAACCAATAAGTTATTAAGTAATAAGTTATTGAAAATATTGATATTGCTAATAGATTATCTTGTTTGTAATTTATTAATTGAGTAAAGGCATCCCATGCTGCTGCACTCATTCTTGGAATACAAAACAATGGTCCTAATACTAACATAATTATTCCACAAAATATATTAGCAAAATTAATAGATATACGTTTGGTTACTTGATACAGACTACCTTTACCTCTAGCTAATGCTACATAACCTAGTAATGGAAATAGTAATGCTGTAAAAAACACTCCTATAAATGAAATTAATACACTACTCCCGCTTTCTTTTCCCCAGGTCATTGGCCAAATCATACTTGAGCCACCAAAGTGCATTGAAAATATTACTCCACCTAAAGCTAGTAATTTCACAATACTTAGTTTCTGCTCTGTTTTATTCATTTTTTCACCTTCTCAGCCTGATACAAATATTTTATATTAAGTTACTATATATCATTAAAAGATCTAACCCCATGAAGATTGGATGCATGTTTGACTGCATTTACAACTGCTCTTTCCATAACCTTAGCTGCTAGTAACCCAACAACACTTAAATCTGCCTCCACCTCTGATGTTGATAATGCAAAGATTGTATCACCATCATATATTGAATGAGCAGGCCTCATAGTTCGACCATATCCATTATGTGCCATGGATGCAATTTTAGTTATTTCTGATTTTGTAAACTTTGCGTTAGTAACTACAATGCCAATAGTTGTATTTGCTGAGAATAAATTTGTTTTATCGTAGTAATTATCTATCATTATATTTTCTGTTCCTAAAAATTTTCCTTCTTTAATCAATCCTGCCACAATCTTATTGTTGTCTTCTGGATCTACAACATCACCTAAGCAATTTACTGCTACTATTGCTCCAACTTGTAAGTCTCCTATTTCAATTGCATAAGTTCCTAATCCACCCTTCATAGAGGTTTCTAGACCTAAATATTTTCCAACTGTAGCACCACAACCTGCACCAATATTTCCATTTAAAATTTCTTCATTTTGAGTTTGAGCATTTTCACAAGCTTTATACCCCATAGTTGCATCAGGTCTAATATTTGCACTTCCTAAAGTTAAATCAAATAAGCTTGCACCACATACTATAGGAACTTTAGCAACTTGAACATCAAATCCAATTCCTTTTTCTTCTAAATATTTTACCACTCCACTAGATGCATCTAATCCAAAAGCACTTCCTCCTGATAAAACTACTGCATGAATTTGTTGAACCATATTTACAGGATTCAATAAATCAGTTTCCCTAGTTGCAGGTGAACCACCTCTTACGTCAACACCTGCTGTTGCACCTTTTTCACAGATTACTACAGTGCATCCAGTAGCTGCTTTTTCATCTTGTATATTCCCAATTTTTATGCCTTCTATATGAGTAAATTTTATCTCCTTCATTTAAATTTCCTCCTATGACATCGTGATTACCTTTATAATTGCAATTAATACACCTGTTACACCTTCTCCTCCTAGTAAACCAGAAGATATAATTGTTCCTCTTTCATTTGCTGTAGGCTTAACTTTTGATACTATATATGATGCTAGACCACCTATTGCAACTGCACTTGTTATCATCATTGGAAGATATATACCAAGACCTAAAGTAGATGGAACTTTTAATATATATAATACTATTCCTAATATTAATCCAATAATAAAAGCTTGTGTATTAGGAAGACCTCCAACCATAGTAGATACTGCATAAGCTTGAGGAGCAACAAGTTCCGTACCTGGTCCCATTGGTCCATACGCTTTCATCATTATGAATAAAACTACAACTGAAACTACTGCCCCTATAATTGCTCCTATAGTCTCACCAATTAATTGAGCTTTTGGATTTGTTTTTAACAAATAACCTGACTTAAAGTCATTTAATACATCTCCCGCTAATCCACAGGCTACTGCTATGACTCCAGCTACTAAGAAAGCTTCTATTATACCTATTGAAGTTAAAGCTTTTACCACTAATAATACTATTATTGCAAATATCTCCATAGGATTAATTCCTGATTGACCTGTCATAGATGCTGCCATTGCTGTAGTTAGCCAAGCACCAATTATCACTAATATACTCGCAAAAAATCCCATTTCAGTAAATACCGTTAATAAAAATACTACTAAAGTAAATCCTATTGGGATTATTTTTATGTTTATTTCTTTATCTTGAACAGCTTTTCCTGTAAGCATTGGTCCATAAAGTTCTTTTGCTCTTGGCAATATACCTTTTAATAATACTCCTATACCTGTACCTACCATTAAGCCAATACCTAAACTATCTTTAAAAGCTGTTGCAGTAGCTACATCAGCAAATATTCCAGTGCTAATTCCAACAGGTATTATTAATAAGTAGCTTATCAGTGCACCCAAAAACATTACACCTGTAAATATCGGCCCTATAATATATCCAATACCTATTGCCATAGGTGATATCCATACCCCTACAAATATATTTTTTGCAGCTAAGGAAGTGACATTTATTGCTCCTGGTATTAGCCCAAACCAATCTCTAAGTGCTGTAAACACAGCAGAACCTGCTAAAGTTGAAAATAGTACTTTTGATTTTGAACCTCCTTCATCTCCTGCTATTACAGTTTCATATGCTGCAATTCCCATAGGAAACGGAAGTGCTTCTTTCTCAATAAAGAAAGTCCTTATTAGTGCTGTACAAATTATTCCAAGTATAGTTCCTGATAGAGTCACAACTAATAATGTTGTAAAGCTTATATTTGCTGTTTTATCCAACATCCATATACCTGGTATAGTAAATGCAAATCCACCTGCAACCATTGCACCAGCAGACATTATAGTATGAGTTACATTTATTTCATTAAGATTAGTATTCTTTAGTGCTTTTAGAAGCGTCATTGACATAATTGCAACAAATAATGTTGGCCATGGCAATGCTCCCATTCTTAGTGCAACATACATTGAGCTCGTTGTAATTACTGTTGAGCCAATTACTCCTAATATAATTCCTCTTAATGTAAGTTGCTCTTTAAATGATTTTGCATATACCCCCTTTTCTCTCTTATCCATTATACCCCTCCTCTTTTAAATTTTTATTATTTACTCTAGTCCATCTACTTTTATATCAAAGCTATATTCTTTAGACGGAAACAAACCTTCTTTTACCTCACTGTTAAAGCCATTATATATATTTACCATATCTTCTCTTAATGTAGCATATTTTTTTACAAATTTAGGTGTAAACTTATCAAACATACCCATCATATCTTGAGTCACTAATACTTGGGCATCTACATATGGTCCTGCTCCAATTCCTATTATTGGTAGATCTACCGCTTCTGCCATTAATTTTGCTACTTGAGAAGGAACACACTCAACAACAGCTGAAAATGCTCCTGCTTCGGCAACGGCCTTTATATCATTAATTAATTTATTAGCTGTTTCAAGATCTCTACCTTGAACTTTAAATCCTCCAAGTTGTGATGTGGTTTGAGGCGTTAGCCCCAAGTGTGCCATCACTGGTACTCCAGCTTTTGTTATTGCTTCTATTGTATGCGCAAACTCTGCTCCACCTTCTAGTTTTATACAGTCACACCCTGTTTCTTTCATTAATCTATTTGCATTTTCTATTGCTTTTTCTACACTTACATTATAAGCACCAAAAGGCATATCTCCCACTATAAAAGTATTTGGTGCACCTTTCACAACGGGTTTTATGTGATGAATCATTTCTTCCATAGTTACTCCTGTTGTACTGTCATACCCTAGCATCACCATACCTAGAGAATCACCTACTAAAATAAGCTCTACCGTTGAGTTGTCAACTATTGAAGCCGTTGTGTAATCATAGGCTGTTACCATTGTGAATTTTTTACCTTCTTTTTTCATTCTTTTCATTTCTAAAATATTTACTTTACTCTTCATAGTTATTTTCCCCCTACATCCTCTTTTTATTGCACTTACCTTCTTCTACAGTTTAGTATTCTTCATTTAAATAATATAACGCTGTAAGTGCGTAAATTTTTGATGTTTCTATTATTTCATCTACTTCGCACCACTCATCAACTTGGTGAGGTACTTCTCTATTCCCTGCTCCAGTTACAATTACAGGTATACCTTTTATACTATTTAAAATTGTTCCATCTGTTGCTCCTGGTACCCCATTATAGATTGGTTCAGAATTTAAAACACTTTGATAAGCTTTTACTATAGATTTAACTACAGGCTCCTCCTTAGGTGTTTGTGTCCAAGGTCTATCATCTAGAATTTCCATACTGGCAGTAAATTTATCATCTCCTTCTCTAAACTGAGAACTAAATTCATCTAATATACCTTGTATCTGTCTTTTGATTGCCTCATGGTCTTGGCCTGGTACTGTTCGAATATCTAGTGTCAAATATGCATCTTGTGGTATTACATTGATTTGAGCAACACCTTTAATTGGAGTTTGTATCATGGTTGGTGTAAAGCTTGGATATCCTAAGTATTCATGTTTTCCTAGTCTATACTTTTCAAAAGTTTCTAGTCTTCTAACCTCGCATATAACCCTCCCTACTGCCCAATTAGGACAGTTCCCAGTTAAAGGCATACAACCATGCGCCATCTTGCCATAAAAATTAATTTTAATTCTCAATGCTCCCTTTTGGAAGATACAAATATTATTTTCTTCTGGCTCACATATAACTGCTGCATCTACATTGTCTGCCCAGCCATTATTTATGAAACTTTTAATTCCTAACATTAACCCTTCTTCGTCACAAGGTATACAAAGTAGTATATTTCCTTTAAATTTTTCCTTAGAATCTTTAATCGCCTTTGCTGCAAAAACTGCCGCTGCTAAATTTTGTTTGGTGTCGCATGCTCCTCTACCATAGATTCTTTTTATGCCATTAACTTCAACTATTTCTCCTCCAAATGGATCATATGTCCACTGACAATAATCACCTGCTGAAACTACATCTGTATGTCCCTCAAACAATATAGTTTTGCCTGGTATTTCTCCTCTTAGGTAGGCTATTACATTAGGTCTATTTTCCACAGCATCTTCAATATATACTTCAAATCCTTCCTTTTTGAGAAAGTTGAATATATATTGTGCTACTCTTTTTTCATTGGCATTTTTATCTTCAGGATTAAATACACTATTAATTTTTATTAACTCTTGAGTAAATTCAATTAATTGTTTTGATTCTAAAACTTCTTTTACTTTTTCATACTTATTAACCATAATATCACCCTTAAATAAGTTGGCTTGTGGATTTTATTAAGTCCACTATCATTTCATTGTACGGAGTACTTATGTTATTTTTTTTTCCTATTGTAACTACCGCACCATTTATTTTGTCTATTTCCGTTTCTCTTTTATTCAAAATATCTTGTAACATTGAGGATTTATTGTTTGCTGTAAGATGGGCTACATTCTTGACTCTTTCTAGTGAAGTTTCTTTATCAAAATAGATATTTAATTCCTTTGCTACATCAATCGCCTCATAGACTAATTTTTTCATAAGATTTAATGTGTAATTAGAATTTAGTAGTTTTCCATTTTCAACTTTTAATAACGCTGTTAGAGGATTTATACCTATATTAATAATTAACTTTGACCATATTAACTCTAGTATATTTTCACTTATTTCAGTAGGAATTGAACATTCTTCCATGATATTTTTTATCAATTCTACTTTATCCATAGAATTTGATTCTATTGCTCCAATACAAGTCTTTCCTTTTCCTGCGTGCCTTATTTTTCCTGCGTTTAATACTGTTGCTCCATGGGAAGTAGTTCCTGCTATAATATTTTCCTTTTTAACTATGGTTTGAAGGTCTTCTATATTTCCATATCCATTTTGAAGTGATAGTACTAGAGTATTTTTATTTATAAGGTTTTGATGGCTTTTTATTGCCATAGATGTGTGTATTGATTTTACAAAAATTATAATTAAATCTAATGTAGGTAAATTGCTAGAATCTATTGTTGCTTTTGGATAAAACTTTTTTTCTTTATTTTCTTCTTCTATGATCAATCCTTGTGTATTGATAGCATCTACATGCTCTTTCCAAATATCAATTAGATATACTTCATTTTTCTGAGATAAAAATCCTCCAAACAAACTACCCATGGCTCCTGCACCAATGAGCCCTATTTTCATAATTGTTCCTCCCAAAATCCAAATGAATTTTATATATCGTTTCACATTATAAAACATCATTTCATATTGTTATATTAAATTTTATGATTATGTATTTTTTTTATGAATAATTATTTTGATTATACATTTAGATATTCTGGCAGAGATTTATATCTAATATAAAAGAACTAATATATTCGTAGGAGCATATTCAAAATTCTACAATAATTTTACCCCGGATGATTGTAGGCAAGAAACTTAGTGACTTGCCTTGCTAAATATAATTAATAAAGGTGGACACATTAGTTTTAACGTGTCCACCTTTATTAAAATAGCATCATTTACCCAAAGATGAGTAAGAGCCACTGTTAGTTTATAACCTTATTTTTTATAAATTAGATACTTTATAAGTTATCTATAATTTCTTTTATATCTATCTCTAAGTTTTCAATAAATCTAATTAATTTTTCAAGTGATTCTTTATTCATACTTCCTATTACTTGAAAGTCTATCTTATTCTTTTTAAAATAATATAATTGTTCCGCTTTTATATAACCCTCTTTTCCATTATCAGGTTTTGTTTGCTTATCATTACTTGTAATTGGAAAATTACCAGGATAACTAATTTTCTTTTTCTTTTGTTCTTCATTTTTAAATGATGACATAACATTACATACCATATCATATGATAAACCTTGTATTTCTCCATTTTCATCATCTAAAACTACAAATGAGTGTTTATTTAAAATCATCCCATTATCTTCATAATTATTTATGATAATAATATCTCCTACTTTGCACATTCTTTTGTATACTCCTTATCTATTTGTTGCTTTAATTTCTACCTTTTTACTTCCTGCTATGATATCTTTGGACCATTGTATATGTTCTATATCTTTTAGTGATTCCTTTGACGAAACTATAACAGTATTTTTTTCTTTTCTTATTTTTTTAACGTCTAATTTCATCATATTCACTCCTCTTTATATTTTATTATAATTATATTTTACCATATAACTTTATTTTTATCTTTATTTAATATAAAAATACATTTTTAAAGTAAGATTTATCTATTATCATTATAACTATTATTATATACTATGTAGTTATTATTATCTTGTTAAATCTTTTAAGAATATATTATTTTTTTTTATATTGCCAGTTTTCATTCTTTTCTTTATTGTCAAATTCTATATTGCATAAATCATCGAAACATTTATATTCTCAATACCTCACAGGGTGGCAATGTCATCAACTTAAGGAAATTGAAGTGATTATTTGAATTTTAGTATTCCAATTTTATACAATAAATTATAATATAGATCTAAGAATTAATGATAATAGATGAATATTAGAGTATTTAAAGACACTAAAAATAATGAGACTAAAGAAATTGGAATACTAAATAAAAATCCATTTACTAGAAATATTTAAATGTCGTTTGATAGTATCCTTAGATTTATTATAAATTTGAAAGGTAAGACAACTACTATGGAATTAAAGAATTATATTTCGACATCAATCGCGTACCCCCCGGCAGGTTGTGCGAAAATCAACTTTTATAACTTTTAAGAACTTAATTTTGAGCTAGATTGTAAAATATACAATCTAGCTCAATTTTTAATTTATATAAAATAGCACAAAGAGATGCTATTATCTCTTTAACCCCTAAGATATTTATTACTCTTTTTAAATTGTAGCTAAAAAAGGCAAGACTAACTTCACCCTTGACTTTTTCTAAATT
>NZ_JBOFOR010000111.1:0-1736 GCF_051659545.1 Romboutsia sp.
TATATCTTCTAACACATTATCTAGTGCGTATACATTACTGTGTATATCTGATATTACTGCTATTCTCATTGGTTTTTCTCCCTATCCTATATTTTTTTGATTTTTTATACACTCTACTATAGTATTGCAAGTCATACCTTCGTTTTTAAATTCTTTAAGATTATTATAATCATTTTGTAAATTTTCTATTTTAGATAATTCTTTATCCATTATTACTTTTATAAATGGATGGTTCTCTATTGTTTGCTCATCTATTTTATAATAAACAAATTTTGCATCTTTATAATAGGTTACTAATTTTGCATTCATTAGTTTATTTAAATGTCTAGATGCATTTGACTGAGTAATATTTAATATTTCCTCTATTTCACATACGCAAAGTGGTCCATGATTTAATATATTAATTATTCTTGTTCTAGTATCATCACCTAGCGCTTTTAGCATTTGTATTAGTTCCAAAATTTCACCCCTTTTATATTATCATATTCACCTATACTCATATGATATGCAAGATTTTTAATTTTGTAAACTGTTTTTTGAAATTATATCAATTTTTTTTGATGTTTTTTACGATATTTTTTATTATAAGTTATTTATTTTCTAAAAATTTGGTATAATAAAATATATAAATTTGGAGGTAACTAAATGAATAAAATAGATTTAATTTTCAAAGCATTATCAGATCCTATAAGATTAAACATATTAAAAAAACTATATTCAGCTGAAAGTGTTTGTGTATGTGAGTTAAGTAGTATATTTGATATTTCTCAATCAAAACTTTCTTATCATTTAAAATTACTACTTTCTGCTGGTTTAATAAGTAAAGCATCTGAGGGCAAGTGGAACTTCTACTCAGTAAACAAAGATACTATATCAACCATCTTAACTTATGAAACTATTCAAAAATTATTTTTATAAAAGTAGTTGCCAAATCAAAAAAAATTGATATAATAAATAATATAAGATTAAATTTTTAGTTATTTATTATGTCAATTTTTTTATTAAAATCGATTTATTATACTATAGCTTCTATATTTTTTATCTTTAACATCAATTTTTTTTGATACATAAAGGGAGGTTGTTTTATGAACATATTTAATTTTTTTACAGACCAAGTTCTAAAGATGAATTGGCTATCTGATTTAATAACATTATTCGTTGAAAATGTATTGAATCTAGATGTAGTTACTAAAGTTGGTGGTAGTATTCACTTTTTCTTATATGATACTATAAAAATATTTATATTACTTGGAGTTCTAATATTTTTCATATCATATGTACAGAGTTATTTTCCGCCAGAGAGAACTAAAAAAATACTTACTAGGTTTAAAGGCATCTCAGGTTCTGTTGTTTCTGCACTTTTAGGAACTGTTACTCCATTTTGTTCTTGTTCTAGTATTCCTATATTTATAGGCTTTAGTAATGCAGGACTTCCACTAGGTGTTACATTCTCGTTTTTAATATCTTCACCTATGGTTGATTTAGCATCACTACTATTATTAGCTGGATTCTTCGGCATGAATATTTCTATTTTATATGTTGTTTTAGGACTTATCGTTGCTATAGTTGGTGGTACTATTATTAGCAAACTTAATTTAGAAGATGAAATAAGAACTTATACTGAAAAGACTAGAGATTTATATGATGAATCTGAAAACTTTAATCAAAAACAAAGACTTGATTATGCTTTGTCTGACACTAAGATAATAGTAAAGAACGTTTATAAATATGTTTTA
>NZ_JBOFOR010000112.1:0-5564 GCF_051659545.1 Romboutsia sp.
AAATAACAGATTTTTTTCTAGTATCGCTGTAGTAAAAACAGCAATAAATAAATTTATCGATGAAATAAATAAAGTTCCTACAAATACAATAGATAGACTATGTGTAAGAATGTAGAAACTCTATTAGAATATATATATAAAAATCACATGGGTGATATTGCTAGTATTGGGATTTTTGATGGCGATTACGTTATGATTGATACTTCAAGGCGTATTGCTAATAATGATATCGTTTTAGCTATTATTATCGTTTTAGCTATTATTAATAAGGAGCACTATACTATTAAGAGATTTTTTAAAGATGATAATATAATTAAACTAGCTTGTGAAAATGATAGCGAAGAGTTTATTACAGTCAATTCTAAGAAAGTTAAAATTTTAGGAGTTGTTATTGGTTTTTTTAGGGACTTCGTTTAATATTAATAAAGGTCTAAAATACCTAATATTTTAGACCTTTGTATTATTATTTAGTTGTTGGTAGTGTTTTCTTCTTTTTACAATAATAATATACTGGTAATCCCAATAAAGTTACTCCTATTCCTAATAAAGCACTAGATGGAGAATCTTTAAAAGTAGCAAATAATAAGTAGCACCCTCCCAATAACCCCACTATTGGAAGCACTGGGAATAATGGAACATGATAAAGTTTTGGATTACGAGTAGTTCTCTTTCTAAGAATAAATACCCCAAAAATCCCTAGGTTAAAGAAAATCCATAAAACAAATACAATTAAATTAGTTATTGAATTAAATGTTCCTGTTAATATATATAAAATAGAAACTACAGCTTGAAATATTAAAGCATTAATAGGTGTACCTAATTTAGGGTGAAGAGAACATAAAACATTAGCAGCTGGTAGATGATTACGCTCACCCATAGCAAGTGTATATCTTGCACCACATGTTAACATTCCATTTAAAGTTCCAAATACAGAAAGCATCATACCAGCAGTTATAAATGCTGCACCACCTTCACCAAAAAGTTTTCTACATACATCTACTCCTATTTTTTCTGAACCTGCTGCAACAGGACCTGGTAATACATTAAATATAGCTGCATTAAATGCAACATATACTCCCATAACAAATAGTATACCTACAACTACCGCTTTTGGTATATCCTTTTCAGGATTTTTCATATCAGCAGCTAAAGTACACGTTGTCACCCATCCATCATAGGCCCATAGAACACCAAGTAATGCAACTCCAGTACCAGCACTTTCAACATTTCCTATAGATGCAAAGCTAATATCGTTTGCTGTTCCCATAATCAAACCAAATACTATTATAGCTGCTATAGGAAGAAGTTTACCTATAGTCGCTATTGTTTGAAGCCAAATTCCGTATTTTGTTGAAATTACTTGAGCTATAACTAATAATATAACTAAAGATATAGCAAATATTTTTTGTTGTGTTCCATCCATTGGTACGAAAAATGTTGCAAATGTTGCACAAGCTATAGATACCGCACCACAAGTTCCTGGTGCATTTACTAAGGCTGACACCCAACCAAATAAGAAACCTATAGTTTCACCATATAACTCTACCAAGTATGTGTAAAGTCCCCCAATTTTAGGTATATAAGCAGCTAGTTCTGCTATACTAAGTGCTGCGGCTATAGTAATTAAACCACCAAAAATCCAAACTAAAAGTGCCGCACCTGTAGACCCCATATTTGTTAATACTACAGATGGTTTTAAAAATACCCCAGAACCAATTACAAGACCAATTACATACATCATTCCTTGAAATGCATTCATAGTCTTTTTAAGTTGCTGTTTTTCTACTCCTTGACTCATATAAAATTCCCCCTAAATTCTATAGTTTATACATTAACTAACCATTAATTTTACTTCAATAGATTGTTTCATTACTTTATAGTAGAATCAACTGCTTTCTTTATCCTCCTAAGCCCCTCTTCTACCATATACATTGGGCAAGCTATATTCATTCTTACAAATCCGCTTCCTTCTTCACCAAAACTATACCCATTACTTAAAGCTATTTTCCCTTCTTCCTTAAGTACCCTAGAAAGTTCATCATTATCTAATTTTAAATCTCTAAAATCAAGCCACATTAAATAAGTACCTTCTGGTTTTATAACATTAACCTTTGGGACATTTTCTTTTATATATTTTTCTACATAATCAACATTCGCTTCTAAATACTCTAATAATTCATTTAGCCACGCTTCTCCTTTATTAAATGCAGCTTCTACTGCTACTAAGTTAAACGGATTATTTCTTCTTATATCTAATATCCCAAGTTCTTGATTAAATTTATTAAACTCTTCTATTCTTGGTAAAGATGCAAATGAAGCTTGAAGCCCTGCTATATTAAATGTTTTTGTTGCAGAAAAACAAGTTATTGTTATATCCTCTATTTCTTTAGATAATGATGCAATTGAAATATGCTTATGATTTTTATATACTATATCTCTCCATATTTCATCTGCAATAATTCTAACATTGTTTTTTAAGCAAATATGAGCTAACTTTTCTAACTCTTCTTTAGTCCATACTCTACCTACCGGATTGTGAGGATTACATAGTATAAACCATTTTAAATCTGGATCTTTAGCTTTATTCTCAAAATCATCAAAATCTATTATATATTTCCCATCTTTTTCTATTAATGAATTTATAACTAATTTTCTATTATTTAGTTTAACAGTATTTGAAAAAGGAGTATAAACAGGATTTTGTATCATAATTTTATCATTTTCACTTGTAAAAAGTCTTACTATTAAAGATATAGTTGGTATAACTCCCGGTGAATGAATTAAGGTTTTAGGGTCTATATCATATCCATATCTCTTTTTTGTCCAATTTACAGCACTTTCAAAATAAGAGTCTGGTCTTGAAACATATCCAAATATTTTTTGATTTAATTTACTATTCATAGCTTCTAATATTTCTGGCGCTGTTTCAAAGTCCATATCTGCTACCCACATAGGAAGTAAATCATTATCTCCAAAGTTTAGCCCTATTTCTTCCCATTTTGCTGAATTATTTTTACTTCTATCTACACTCTTGTCAAAATTATAAATCATAATATAATACCTCCTTGATAATATTTTTATTGTTATTTTTCTATTATTTTATGTAGCAATTATTATGCCAATAGGTATTACTTCAAATTTTAGGTATTCTAATATTTATTTAATAGAAAAAAATGCAAAACTGGGTTAATTAGGTTTATTCTTTAACCTATTTAACCCAGTTTTTATATACTATAAATGTTTCAGGAAATATTTTTTATGGTTTTTAATGCCTTTATTCCTAATTCTGTAATCTGAGTTCCACCTCTTCCATTAGATAAATTCACCATATTATAATTTTTTAAAACATTTAATATTCCCCTAACTTCATTTTCTGATAAAAATATATCTTTTTCATTAGCTAATTCCACAATACTTCTTCGTCCTATTCTTTTTCTGTTCTTCAAATTCTCTTCAAGACACTCAAGAATAAAAGTATATTTATCCAAAGAATATTTACAATCTACTATTAACTTTTTAGCTATATCCTTATCTATATCACTTAAACTTAACTTTTCTTCAAATTCATTTTTGATAAAATCAATATCACATTTATCAATAACTTCCTTATCCAAATGCGCTAGATATTCAACACAGTTTTTAAGCTCTCTTATATTACCTTCCCAACTGTAATTTTCAAATACTTTAATTGCCTCTTTACTTAATTTAAACTCCACATTTAATTCTTCTTTTATTTTATCTACTAATAAGTATATATCTTTTTTTCTATTTCTAAGTGGTATAGTCTCTAGCGGAAGAACATTAAGCCTATAATAAAGGTCTTTCCTAAACTTTTCTTCATTTACTAACTTTTTTAAGTTTTTATTGGTAGCTGCAATAATTCTAATATCAATTTTTATTACTCTATCCCCACCAATCCTCATTACTTCTCTCTCTTGAATTACCCTCAATAATCTAGCTTGTAAATTTAAATTCATTTCTCCAATCTCATCTAAGAATAATGTTCCTTTATGCGCTAATTCAAATAGTCCTACTTTTCCACCTTTTCTTGCTCCTGTAAATGCACCTTCTTCATATCCAAATAGTTCACTTTCAAGTAAACTTTCTGGCAATGCTGCACAATTCACAGCAACAAATTGATAATCCTTTCTTTGGGATGAATTATGTATAGCTTGTGCAAACAATTCTTTGCCTGTACCACTTTCTCCATTTATTAATACAGATGAATCCGACTTAGCCATTTTTTCAGCCATTTTTTTAAGTTCTATTATTTGTAAACTTTCACCCTGTATATCTTCAAATTTATATTTTGCTTTATGCCCTTTTCCTATTAACTGAACTCTTAGTTTATGTTGATTTTTCTCTTGTTCTGTAAACTCATTAATCATTGCCAATGCACCTGTAATTTTTTTAGAAACTAAAACAGGAACTACTGTAGTAGAAATATCTACTTCATCTATTTTTACAAGCGTTGTCTTTATTGATTTTCCAGTGTTAATTACTGTATTAAATGGTATTTGTGGTACTATACAATTTATATTTTTACCTATAACTTCTTCTTTTTTGTATCCTATAATTTTTTCAGCTCTTTTATTAAAAGCTCGTATTGATCCAGTTGTATCTACGCCTATAATCCCATCATCTAAGATATTTAATAAACTTTCTAATTCACTCTCCAAGGTATTTGTTTTTCCTAATAATGCCTCAAATCCTGTACTTTGTGTTTTTAAGTTTTTAAAATGTTCAACAAACTTATCTTCTTGTAATAAGTAATCCAATTTTAATTTAACTGCAATATCTACTATAGTACTTACGTCTAAAACTCTATGACCTATATCAATAGTTTTTTCTACAAAAGAAGGTACACACTTAGACTCCCCTGGAGTTACTGCAATATTAAGCTTTGGTATATTTGAAATCCCTGGATAAACAGGTACAAATTCCACATGATTAATTCCAAGGTTATTAAATAATGCTATAGTTTCCATTGTCATATAACTACTATAATTAACAACCATAACTTTTTCACCATTAGAAATATTCATTATCTTATTGTACTGTTCTATAGTTATTGTTGGATTCAATATAACAACCTTAGTTGTATCACTTATATATTTTTTTATACCTATATATATTGAATATAATGATACAACTACTAGATCAGCTTCAATTGGCATATCTATATTATCAACATCATAAGAATAATTTTTTATTTCAACTTTTTCTTCAAATAGATTTTTTATTTGTTTAGAATGTGTATTTGCAACATCCGACCACAAAGTAATAATTACTATTTTTTTCCCCATAAAGAACCACCTCTTGTAGTAAATACGTATTTATATTTATTCGTATACTTACCCTATTTTTATTCCTAACAACTTTTGTTCAATCTTATTTTACAATATTATTTATTTTTTTTCATTATTATACTGCACAGTCAAAAGTTCATATGATTAAGAAGCCTGAAAAAATTCTCTTTTTTGGGCTTCTTCCTGCTTTTCTTTAATTATTTTAGTTATGCTTAAATCCCTATTTTTACCCAAACTCAATAAAATAATATAGCG
>NZ_JBOFOR010000113.1:0-8869 GCF_051659545.1 Romboutsia sp.
TTTTCTTTTCATTTTTATTTATTTTATCCCTTACTATATTCCCAGTTTCTGTAGAAAATCAATCTAATATTAGATATAATATTATACCTTTTAAAACTATCTACACTTTTTTGAAGAATAAAAACCTTATAGAATCCACCTTTAATATTTTAGGTAATATATTATTGTTTATTCCTCTAGGATTTTTTTCTTACATAAAATCAAAAGGTAATATAAAAAAATCATTTTTAATTTGCTTTTATATTACAGTATTAGCTGAACTAACACAGTTATTTCTCCCTATGAGATTAAGTGATATAGATGATATCATACTTAATAGTATGGGAGGTACTGTTGGTATATTTGTAGCGTATATTTTAGTTATCTATATACTAAAAATTAACTTTAATAAAATATTCAATAAAATTTAAAAAGTCAGATATCTTATTTTATATAAAATAAGATATCTGACTTTTTAATTGGTAATACTTTTGATATAGCTTACTCAGCATCTACAGCAACTTCCACTAACTCTTCTTCTACCACAACTTCATTCTTCTCACCTTTGCTTCTTAAAAATGCCATAAAATCATCTCTAAGCTCAGGTCTCTTAAGAGCAAAGTCTACAGTAGCTTCTAAGAATCCTAACTTATCCCCCACATCATATCTTCTTCCCTCAAAATCATAAGCATAAATAGCCTCTTTAGTAGCTAAAGTCTGAAGGGCATCAGTTAACTGTATCTCTCCACCCTTGCCAGCTTCTTGATTTTCAAGAATATCAAATATAGCTGGTGTTATTATATATCTACCAAGTATAGCAATATTAGAAGGAGCCTTCTCTACCTCTGGTTTCTCTACCATATCCTTAACCTTATAGACCCTATCTTCTATATGCTTAACATCTAGTATTCCGTACTTGCAAGTATCTTCCTTAGCTACTTGTTGAACACCAAGTACTGATGTTTTATACTCATTATAACAATCTATAAGTTGCTTTAGGCATGGAGTATTTGCATCTACAATATCATCCCCTAAAAGCACTGCGAATGGCTCGTTGCCGATAAAACTCTTCGCACAGTGGATAGCATGACCTAGACCTTTGGGCTCTTTTTGTCTGATGTAGTGGATATTTACCATATTAGATATATCTTGAACCATCTTAAGCATTTCGTCCTTGCCTTTTTGAGCTAATTCTAACTCTAATTCCACCGAGCGGTCAAAATGATCCTCTATACTTTTCTTACTTCTACCAGTAACTATTAATATCTCTTCTATTCCTGAGGCTATAGCTTCCTCAATTATATACTGAAGCGTTGGTTTATCAACAATTGGAAGCATTTCCTTTGGTTGTGATTTTGTGGCTGGTAAAAATCTAGTCCCAAGACCTGCAGCCGGTATTATTGCTTTTTTTACAGTATTTCTCATAGTTATTCCTTTTTCCCCCTATATAATGATAATCTAATATTTCTAAACTTGAGCTAATTTTAATTTTCTCTTTGCCATCATTACAATAACATTTATTTCTTCAACCTTTAATACAATTACCATTATTCCATAAGTAAATGCTCCAATAAAAATAGAACTAAATAGTGCTATAAATTCTTTGACAAATCCTACCCCCAACATTTGACTTAATAAATTATATGTAACAATTGTAATACCACCCATTACAATAGATGCTAGTAATGATTTAAAGGTTGTTTTTAAAATTTTATCTTGACCAAAGTATCCAATTTTCTTTTTAAGACTTCGAAACAGTAGTATTATACATACTATAGCTGATATACTTGTTCCCAAAGCTAATCCAGCATGCTTTAAATATCTTACTAAAACTAAGTTTACCGATATATTCATAACTACAGCAATTGCACCATTCACCATAGGTGTTTTTGTATCTTGTAATGAATAAAATACCTTTCCTAATATATCTCTAAGGCCAAAGGCTATCATTCCAATAGAATACATAGCAAGAGCTATTGCTGTCATACTAGTTGCTCTAGTATCAAACTCACCTCTTTGAAATAGTATTTTTACTATTGGAGTTGCAAGTGTAATAGCACCTACTGATATAGGTAAAATTAAAAGAATTACACTGTTAATACTCTGTACAATGGATTGATTGAACTTTTCTTTGTTATCTTCAGAAGATAATTTTGATAACATTGGATATATAACTGTAGAAATTGATGATATGAATAGAACCATTACAAATCCATTTAATTTGTTGGAATAATTAAGTGCTGATATACTACCCACTGCTAAGTTAGAAGCAAGTGCTCTATCTACCATTGCATTTATTTGATTAACACCTACTCCTATAAGGACTGGACCTATTAGCCAGATTGTTTTTCTTAAGTTTTCATCTTTAAGATTTATATGAGGAGTATATTTATAACCATTTTTTATTGCAAATGGTAACTGGAATAAAAACTCACTTGCAAGTCCTAGAACAGTTCCCCATATCATAGTATATGGACCATATTTAGTACTCAATATTATAGATGATATAATTATTATATTTTTAGGTAAACTTGTAAGCCCTGGTATTATAAAGTTGTTCTTTACTTGCAAATAGGAGGTCATTACAAACCCAATACCTGTAAATACCGTTCCCATTATTATTATCCTTGTAAAGTTTACTGTAATTTGAAAGGTTTCTTCTTTAAATCCAAATGCAAATAGTTTTACTAAAGGCTCCGCAAATACATATCCTAATACTGCTAATGTTATAGATAATACTATAACTATATTAAAAATATTATTTGTGTACTTCAGCGACCTTTTTTCTCCAAAAGTATTATCTATGTTGCAATACATTGGGATGAAAGTTGTTCCTAATGCTCCTCCTATGGATGCAAATATTACCAATGGTATGTTCATAGCTGTTATGTATGCATCGCTATACATTGATGCTCCATAGGAAGAGGCTAATACTAACTCCCTTCCAAATCCTAGTACTTTAGCTATTATTGTAGCTACCATAAGTCCTATTGTTGCCTTAGCTACTTTGTTCATTTAATCTACCTCACTATTTTTCACATGTACAAATTTTATATTTTAATCTCTATTATATATATCTCTAGAATAAACTTTGTCTTGTACATCTAATAAATCCTCAGATATTCTATTAGATACAATAACATCACATGTATTTTTAAATTCTTCTATATCTCTTATAACTTTAGAATTATAAAAATTATCTTCATCCATAGTTGGTTCATATACAACCACTTCTATTCCTTTTCCTTTTATTCTCTTCATAATCCCTTGAATTGAAGAGTGTCTAAAATTATCAGAGTTAGCTTTCATAGTTAATCTATATATGCCTACAGTATTTGGATTTTTCTTTATTATTTGCTCTGATATATGATCTTTCCTGGTTGTATTAGACTCCAACTATAATTCTTGAAAGATATAGATTGTCATATAAGGATTTTCCTTCTCTTGAAAATTCGGGTGAGAATATTATATTGTCTGTTTCGAACATATTTTTTACTTTTTCTATATATCCTACTGGTACTGTAGACTTTATTACTATAGTTGCATTTGGGTTAATTGCTAGTACATTAGCTATTACAGCTTCCACACTGCTTGTGTTAAAGTATTTTTTTTCTGGGTCATAATTTGTTGGAGTTGATATTATTACATAGTCTGCATCATTATATGCTTTGTATGCATCTGTTGTTGCTACTAGGTTTAGTTCTTTTATAGATAGGTATTGCTGAATTTCTACATCCACTATTGGAGATTGTTTTTGATTTATCATATCTACTTTTTCTTGAATTATATCTACCGCTACCACTTAATTGTGTTGTGCCAACAGGATTGCGTTTGATAGGCCTACATATCCTGTTCCTGCTATTGCAATCTTCATTCTACTATCCCCCTTGTATAATGTAGTTGTAACATTCGATATAAAACTTTCTAATTGTTTAACGAACATTAACAACTTCTCTAAATTTAAAAATCTATATAAAATCATCTCTGATTTTAAAGCATTTCTTAATTAAGTTTTTTATTGAGTATATTCCTAACGGAAGATTCAACTTTGACAAATATAGTTATACTCTTTACTGAATAGAGGATAGATGTAATCCCCCTGGGATGATCTCAGAGATCATATACCCGCAAATTAGCGTATCATTCCATCAGTAATAGTTCTATGTTTAGCTGGTTGGATTTCCCATGAAGGGAATTATCCGTGTCACAAACAAGGTTGTAGAATTACTGATAGAAATGGAATCTCTTTTCTATCTCACTATATTAAAAATAAGGAGATATTTACAAATGTCAAAATATATTAATAATCCAGTTATTGGAATAGATGTAGCTGCTGAATTTTCTATAGTTGCTATACTTGCACCTAACGGTGAAATTTACAGGAAATCATTTAGAATAAATCATACTTTAGAAGGTTTTAGATATTTAGCTTTAGAAATAGAAAAAGTGGAAAAGAAATTTAGCATGAAAGCTGGCACTTTCATGGAGTCCACTGGCGTGTATCATTTATCTCTTTTCCACTTTCTATGTAATAAGATGTTTGATGTGTTCACTATCAATCCTCTTATCACTAATTCTAACAAGAATTCTGATATAAGAAAAGTAAAAAATGATAAAAAAGATGCCTTATCTATTGCTAAAATATGCAAATATCAAGATATTAAATTTTCTAGTAAATTTGATACTACCTTGTATACGTTGAAATCACTTTGTAGAGAGTACTATAAACTTACAGATACAAAGTCAATTTACAAGAAAAAATTATCTAATGATTTACGTTTAATATTTCCTGGTTATACTGATATTTTCTCAGATATTACTTCTAAAACATCTATTCAAATATTGAAAACATATCCTATGCCAAAGGATATCTTATTTGCTGATAAAGATGATTTGATTAATATACTGTTAACTAAATCTAGAAAAGGTATTATATATGCTGAAGATAAATATTCTAAATTAATTAGTACTTCTGAAAGTGCTAAAATCATCGGAATACCTTCACCTAGCCTTTTTGTAAAATTAATATCTGATATAAATATCATTGAAAATTTTGAAACTCAGATAAAATTGATATTATTAGAAATTCAAAATTTACTCTCTAGTTCTCAAATACCTCAAAGCATAGTCGATAATATTGATTTATTAAAATCTATACCTGGTATTGGTGAACTTACTGCAATTACAATAATAAGTGAAATTGGTGATATTAAAAATTTCACTAAATCTAAGCATCTTGTAGCTTTCTTTGGTATTGATCCTTCTGTGAATGAATCAGGAAAATTCAAAGGAAACAATAATCATATATCTAAACGTGGTACACGTATTGGCCGTAGGGCCTTGTATGCAGTAGCTCTTGCTTCTATTAGATGTAAACGTAATGGTGATCCAACAAATTCTGTTTTACTCGATTATTATAAAAATAATATGAGTGGAAAGAGTAAAAAAGTTGGACTAGTTGCCATTATGCATAAATTAATGAAGTATATTTTTTCAGTGCTACGCAGTCAAAATCCATACGAACTTCGTATGCCTCTTGAACATTGTAAAGCATATATTGAGAATGTAAACTTAAAAGTAGCTTAGAAAATAAAACGAATAATTCTATTCTTTAACTATCAAAAAATTCGTATATTTTGATGGCTTATTTTCTATGCTCTAAAACACTATTAAAAAATAATTCTAAAAACTCTTGACTAAAACTAGCTGGTCTATACTGTACCTTTATTTTTACTTGATAATAAGATTTCGTCATAATATTTAATTTTACCACTCCTCTATTCGTGGTTTTACATACAAGGTTCTACAAAAATTTTACCCCGAGGGGTCGTAGGCAAGGAACTTAGTGACTTGCCTTGCTACAATCATCACTATCTAAAAAAGCTATATATTCACCTGTACTATTTTTTATGCCTACATTTCTTGTTTCTGCAATTCCTTTATTTTCTTGACTAATAAATTTTATTTTTTCATCTTGTTTAGAATATTTTTTACGAATTTCTTCCGAACTATCAGTAGAACCGTCATTTATTAGTATAATTTCTAAATTTTTATATGTCTGATTTAGTAGTGAATTTAAACACCTTTCTAAATACTTTTCTACATTATATACAGGAACAATTACTGATATTTTTTTATTATTCATTTTTTAACCACACCTTAAATTTTCTTTAATCTCAGTTGTTGATATACCTTCTGTTCTTGATAAATATACTACTTCACAATACTCCTTTAGGTAATCAAATTTACCTTCCCAATCATCACCCATTACAAATACATTTATATTATATTTTTTAATATCTTCTATTTTTTGTTCCCAGCTACTTTCTTTTACAACTTCATCAACATATTTTACTGATTCTAGCATGTACTCTCTTTTTTCATAGGAAAAATATGACTTTTTTCCTTTTAATTCATTAAATTCATCTGTAGATAATCCTACTACTAAACAATCACCTAAATCTTTTGCTCTTTTTAATAAATTTATATGACCAAAATGCAGTAAGTCAAAAGTTCCGTATGTTATTACTCTTTTCATATCCTACCTCACTAATTGTAATTTTTAATATATACCAAAATTAATATCTATTATTTCATGACCACCCCTTTTATCCACCGGTGGCAATATCATATATTCTCCATAAAAATACGATAAATAATCTCTATACTCATTTATTGCTAAAAATTCTTCCCCTTCAAAATTAATTGTTGATAAATTCGTAACCCACTCTCTTTTTATAGTCTCTTTATCGTATCCGTATGAACCATCTGTAAATACACACTCTGATGATACTCTATTATATTTAGTTAATGTTTTACATAATTTTTCTTTCAAATATTTAAAACTAAATAAATTAGAAATACATTTCAAAATTTCATATTTAAATTTATCTTGTGCAGATGTAAAGTACTCTTTTCCATATCCCTTTTTTATACATAGTAATCGTCTAAGTATATATATTTCTTTGCATTGTACCTTTCTTTTTATCTTATTATCTGGTACATTGTCAAATGGAAAAATATCTATAAATATTCCAGAATGAGCATTACTATTTTCTGAAAATTTCTCAATTATTCTTGTATTATTAATTCTTATTTTAGCATAAGAAAATGCATATTCAGAATCCGAATTCCAAGTCTGTAAAAAATATTCTTCAGATAGTTCTTTTTTACAAACCATTATAAACTTTTCATAATCTTCCCTTAACATGCCAATATCCATGTCATCATCCCATGGTATAAAGCCTCCATGTCGTACTGCACCTAACATCGTTCCTGCAATTAAAAAATACTTTATTTGATGTTTGTCACAAATTTTCTTTAATTCTAAAGCGATTTTTAATTCTAATTTGTGCAATTTTTCTAATTGTTCTATTTTGTTTTTTTCCATTCTATATCACCTAACTTTTCACCTATACAGTTATACTTATTTCTTATTTACATACTTATATCTATAGTTAACTACTCTTTTATTTTGATATATACTAAACATTTTTTAATTCTAATGTATTTATAAGCTTATACTTCATTGTCTCTATTACTGTTTTTAGAATATATTTATTTATCATAGTTTACTCATACCCGATTGTCCATTATTTATTTGTATTTAATATCATTACATGGAGTAATCAATATTTGAAAATAAAATTCTGTGATGGAGAATCATATGTTATGACCGATTGCTATACAATAACATATTTCTATATGTAACTAAAGTCATCATATATGATATTGCGTATTGATTAACAAAACTTGACTCTGATGTGCTTGTTATAATTAAATAAGTCATAACCAATATTCCAGAATAATAATATTTCTTATTTTTAAATTTATTTTTATTTAATTTCTTTACTATTAAAATCAATATACTTGCATATAATATCATTCCTATAAATCCAAATTGTCCTAATATCATAGGCCAAAATGAGTCTGATACAAAATGTGCTTGTCCTTTTTTCAAACCATAAGTGTTATCTATACCATATTTTTCATATATGGATGAATAATTCTTAGCTGATACACTTGATGCATATGTTCCAAATCCACTCCCCCATGGAAAATGATCCTTGGCAACATCTACTGACGTACTTAATAATACAGTTCTTGCATAATCATCATTCACTACAAATTGTTCATTAATTTTATTATAACTAACTACAATAGAGAGTATCATAATTATAATTACATGATATATTTTAATCTTTCTATTCTTATTTAACATATATGAGCTAATTGCATACAAAGCTAAAAATACTAACGCTTTAGTTCTCATCGTCATTATTACCACATAGCTTAGCATATAAATAAATATATTATTTTTACGAAACTTATCTCTTAGGCTATTTAATATAATTATAAATAATATTGTATTACTCGCTAAGTATGTAGGGTGAGAAAAAAATAGTTGTTGTGATTTTATTCCATATCTATAGTCTAAATGTGGGAATATAGGTATAAATGTATTAATAATACTAAGCGTGAATAATATTACAGAAATAATTTGTATTAAGTTGTTTAGTCTATATATATACCACTCATTTTCATCTACATATAGTAAATTACTTAAAGCTATATATACTATTATTGCTTTAAATACTGCTAGTATATCCTGAAGGTAATATCTTATATTTTGGTATTCAAATAATATATTTCCAAATAAACCTATAATTGTAATGAAAATACACATTATTATTATTATTACTGATTCTTTATTTATTTTTTTATATTTTAAATTTTTCACCATTAGTAATACCGATAAACTAACAGCCATTAATTCATCTGCAAATTTTAATATACTAAATTTATTTTGCAATACATCTTGAAAACACAAGGTGAAAAATAAAACAATTATTACGTTAGGTGATATTCTTTCTTTCATTGTAACTGCCTC
>NZ_JBOFOR010000114.1:0-12415 GCF_051659545.1 Romboutsia sp.
TGTCAAAAATACAGAAAAAATATAAATTTCATATTATAAAATATAAAATTTTAATCTAAACTATGAAAAATTAACAAAAATGTTATAGAATAATATTATAGAAATAAAAATATAAAAAGGGGGAAAATTTTTATGAAGAGAAAAAATTTTAGAAATATTTTAAAACATATAAAAAATCAATTTGAAAATAAAGAACCGATTAGTTCTTTTCAAAACTATTATGGAGAAGAAAAAGTAACTTTAATAATAAAAACAAAAGAAATAATTTCAAAGGAAGATGAAAAATATAACCACTTATTTGAATTAATGGAGAGTAGTTATTATTTAACAATTAAGCCTGAAAATGAATATATATCTTTTAAAATGAAAATAAAATTAACTGAAAACGTAGATTAATTAAAAAGTATGAATATTTAATAGTGCTTTGGGAAAAATAACACATTTTATATAAGTAATCACTATACAAAAGGAGTACAAAATATGGGACTTAAAATTTATAACACATTAAATAAAACTGTAGAAGAGTTTATATCAACTGAAGAAAATAAAGCAAAAATGTATACTTGTGGACCAACAGTATACAACTTTGCACATATTGGTAACTTAAGAACTTACATCTTTGAAGATGTATTAAAAAGAGTATTAGAATACAACGACTATAGTGTAAATCATGTTATGAATATTACCGATGTAGGCCACCTTCAATCAGATGAGGATACAGGGGAAGACAAGATGGCATTAGGGGCGAAAAGAGAACAAAAGAGTGTACTTGAAATAGCTAGATACTATGAACAAGCCTTTTTAACTGATTTAGAAAAACTAAACATAAAACCAGCAACAGTAGTATGTAGAGCCACTGAACATATTGAAGAGATTATTGAGCTAATTAAAAAACTAGAAGAAAAGGGCTACACTTATATAGCAAACAACAATGTATACTTTTCTATAGATAAATTTGATAAATACACAGAATTTGCAAACATTAACATAGAGGAATTACAAGCAGGTAATAGAGTAGAAGTAGATGATTTTAAAAAGAATCCGCTAGACTTTGTATTATGGTTTGTAAATTCTAAATACGACAACCACATCTTACAATGGGAATCACCATGGGGTACAGGTTTCCCTGGATGGCATATAGAATGTTCTGCAATGGCAATTAAGTATTTAGGGGAATACTTAGATATACATTGTGGTGGAGTAGACCATATACCAGTACATCATACTAATGAAATAGCACAATCAGAAGGAGCCCTAGGACACAAATGGGTAAACTACTGGCTACATGGAGAGTTTTTAATATTAGACAATGGAAAAATGTCTAAGTCTAGTGGAGAATTTTTAAAACTAGATAGATTAATAGATAATGGATACGATCCAATAGTCTACAGATATTATGTACTTCAATCTAAATATAGAAAACCTTTAGTATTTAGCTATGAAAGAATGGAAGATGCTAAAAAGTCTTTAGCAAGCTTAAAGCAAAAGGTGAAAGCTATAGTAGAGGATACAAACCTAGAAGAAGAAATAAACAAAGAACAAATAGCTATCTATAAGGAAGAGTTTAAAACCCATATAAATGATGATTTAAACATAGCTAATGGATTTACAGTATTATTTAAAGTAATCAAAGATGACAACTTAAACAACAAAGAAAAGCTAACTCTTATAGAAGACTTTGATAAAGTATTTGCACTTGAGCTTACTAAAGTTGAAAACAAAGAAGAAATAGATGAAGAAAAAGTAGGATGGGTAGAAAAATTAATTGATGAAAGAACTCAAGCTAGAAAAAACAAAGACTGGGCCAAATCAGATGAAATTAGAGATATGCTACTAGATAGTAATATTGAAATTTTAGATACTAGAGAAGGAACATCTTGGAATGTAAAAAAATAAATTAGTAACGATAAAGTGCCTTTATAGAAACAAAATAAGGCACTTTTATTATTTTAAAAATCCTAATTACTTGTAAAATAAGCTTTTGGATTAATAACTTTGTATTATTTATGTTAACTTAGTTAAAATCTGGTAATGTGAGTTGATAATTTAATACTATATTAATATAATCAAAGTAATTTGTAATATTTAAATCTAATTATGTCGTTTAATGACTAGATTTAGAGAAGGTTAAAGGTTATATATTAACTACATTAATCTTATAGAAATAATAATACAATTTAAGGGAGGTAAATTTATTGAAACACGAAGAAGTTAAAAACATCACCAATGAAATGCTACCTATTCAAAAACTTATTCCACTAGGATTACAACATGTTCTTGCAATGTATGCAGGTGCAGTTGCAGTTCCATTAATAGTAGGAGCTGCAGTTAAGTTGTCACCAGAACAAATAGCTGTCCTTGTGGCACTAGACCTTTTTGCTTGTGGGGTGGCTACACTTATTCAAGCTATAGGTATTGGTAATTTTGCAGGTATTAAACTTCCAGTAATTCTGGGATGTTCATTTGCTGCTGTTAGCCCAATGATAGTTATTGGTACCACAGAGGGAATGAGGACCGCTTTTGGAGCTATTATTTTAAGTGGTATTATTATTGTCATAATCGCTCCACTCTATGGTAAGATATTACGTTTTTTCCCACCAGTTGTTACGGGTACTACATTGACAATGATAGGACTTTCTTTAATTCCCGTTGGAATTAATAATATGGGCGGAGGTTATGTAGAGGATTTTGGAAATCCTAAATATTTAGCATTAGCATTTTTTACTATTTTAATAGTTATTATCTGTAATAGATATTTTAAAGGATTTATTCAATCTTTATCAGTACTTATTGGCTTAGTGGTTGGAACGTTAGCTGCTATACCAATGGGGATGGTGAATATGAAGATTGTATACGAAGCTGCTTGGTTTGAATTACCTAAATTATTCTACCTTGGAACTCCACAATTTAGTTTAGGTAGTACTGGTCTAATGCTTATTGTTATGCTTATAGTCCTTGTGGAATCTACAGGAAGTTTTATAGGTATTGGTCAAATCTGTGGAATGGAACTTGGAGAAAAAGACTTAGTTAAAGGATTTAGAGCTGAAGGATTAGCTACTTTAGTTGGTGGAATCTTTAACTCCTTCCCTTATACAACTTTTGCTCAAAATATTGGTCTTGTTTCAATGACAAAAGTTTATAGCAGATGGGTTATTGTTACAGCTGGTGTAATACTAATGATTCTTGGCTTATGTCCAAAATTTGCAGCACTAGCTACTATAATTCCTGCACCAGTATTTGGTGGAGCAACATCAGTAATGTTTGCAACAGTAGCAATATCAGGATTCCAGTCCTTATCTAATGTAGATTATTCTAAAACTAGTAATATGCTAACAACTGCTGTTTCACTTGCTTTTGGTATTGGTATTACAGTTAAGCCTGAGATATTAAGTCAAATGCCTTCTATGGTTCAAACTATATTCCATAGTGCCATAACTACTACAGCAGTATTTGCAATAGTACTAAATGCAGTATTAAATTGGGGAGATAAATCTGCACAGGGAGATATAAGTAGTGTAGGAAATCCACCAGAAACAGCTTTAAAACATTTATAATAGTGTATTTAGGTATACATAAAATTGAGATACACACAAAACTAATATATAAATAAAATTAAGATATAAACAAAAACAAGATATACATAAAACTAATATTTATATTAAAGAAAGAGGGGTAAGACCCCTCTTTTTAGTTGTAGTAATATCTTTTTATTATAGTAATAACTTAAAAATTATAGTAATAATTTTAACTTTCCTCATCAAGAACCATAAGTTTTTGGAAAATTGGACTTAAGATACAAAGTAGTACACCAGCAGATATAGTTATACCAGTTACTAATCCAAATACACTTAAAGCGCCCCAAGTTTCCACAAAAGCAGCAGACATACCAGCAATATAATTACCAAAGCCAGTAGCAAATAACCAAACACCCATCATAATAGCAGCAATTTGTTTAGGAGCAAGCTTGCTTACCATTGATAAACCAACAGGAGACAAGAACATTTCACCTACAGTATGAAGTGTATAAGCACCTAATAACCATAAAATATTAGCTTTAACTGCAACATTAGTAGTATCTCCTCTTTCAAGAGCAGCACCAACCATTAAAGCAAAGCCTAGACCAAGTATAATTAAACCATAACCCATTTTTGTTGGAGTTGGAATATCTCCCTTAGGTCTCTTAGAAAGCTTTACAAACAACAATGCAAATAAAGGTCCAAGAACTACACATAAAAAAGCATTTATAGATTGGAACCAGCTTGTTGGAACTTCAAAGCCACCAACATTTCTATTTATATAGTCATTAGTATATAAAGTTAAACTTGAACCAGCCTGCTCAAATCCAGCCCAGAAGATTATTACGAAGAATGTTAGTGCAACAATTGCAGAAACTCTTTTCTTTTCTTCTTTAGTAAGAGGTTTTTTCTCAACTTTAGCAGAAGAATTTTTAGCTTGTTTTTTAGGATTAGCAGCATCATAGTTACCTAAATCGCCAAGAAGCTTAGAACTAAATAACATATAAAGAACTGAACCAATTAACATACCAATACCAGCAGCTAAGAAACCAAACTTATAACCATAACTAACTACCTCAGAACCCTTAGTCACAGCAAAAGTCTTTTCTGCAAGAGTACCACATACAAGTGGAGCTAAAAAAGCACCTATATTGATGAATGTATAGAATATTGAGTATGCACCATCTTTTCTTGGATCGTTGTTACCATAAAAATCACCAACGATAGAAGTGATATTAGGTTTCCACAAACCATTACCAAAGATTATAAATATAAGTGAAACATAAACCATGAACTTAGATGCTGAAAGGAATAATAATATCATACCTAGAGTTATAAATATAGAACCAATAAAAAACGTTTTCTTTTTACCTAAAAACTTATCTGCTATGTATCCACCAAGTAGTGGAGCAAAATAAACAAACATTGTAAAGTTAGCATAAATTGTTGCAGCAGTACCTTTGTCAATACCTAGTCCACCTTTGATAGCTTCAGTTGTAAGATATAGCATAAGTAATCCCCTCATGCCATAGTAACTGAATCTCTCAAACATTTGTAGAGTTGCAATAAAGTAAAAACCTAATGGGTGACTATTCTTTTTAACTGTCGTATTGTCCATAAAAAAACCTCCCATAAAAAAATTTCCACGAACAAAAAATATTTGAGATATAAAGTATTGATTAAGTATTCAAATATTGAGAGTTAATGAAGTGTTGTATATTTATTAAAATATACGTAAGTTAAATATAAAAAATAACTTATATATATATAAGTTTAATAACTTTACAAAAAAAAATCAAGTTATAGATTTGTTAGAAAATAAATAATTAAGAATATTAAAAATAATTAAGAAGAGAAGGTTAATTAACCTTTCAGTTTAATAAAAGTAAGTGTATCTATAGGGTATGCATACCCATACTTAAATTGAAGTAAGATTAAGGTATGGGTATAGGGAAGAAGAAAAATAAAAATAATAACAAGAACAAAAATAATAATAAGAATAAAAACAAAAATAATGTACAATAGAATTATAAGGGAGATGGTAAAATGGAAATAAAATTAATAAAGCCGACTTTAGAATACGATGATGATATTATGAAATACAAGGAAGAGTTCTTGAAGTGTGGTGATACTATGGCAGGGTGTGGAAATTTAAGAGGATGTTCTACATCAAAAGAATGGATTGATACTATTGATATACTTGAAAGTGAAAATACTTGTCCTCAAGATAAGGTAACCTCTAATACATACATAGCAGTAAGAATATCGGATAATAAAATTATAGGAGTCATTGATTTTAGGCATCATATTAATCATCCAATCTTAAGTGTTTGGGGAGGTCATATAGGATATTCTGTTAGACCAAGTGAAAGAAGAAAAGGATACGCAAAAGAAATGCTTAGCCAAAATCTTACTAAATGTAAAGACTACGGATTAAGTAAGGTGCTTATAACTTGTGATTCTGATAATGTAGGTAGTAAAAAAACTATTCTTGCAAATAATGGAGTATTTGAAAAATCTGTAGAAGTAGACGGTAAGATTATAGACCGCTACTGGATACAAGTATAATAAAAGTAGCTACAGCAGCACCAATTACATGTAATAGTAGACTTTGGGAGTTTATTGTTATTACAGAAAAAGCCATACTAAGTTAAGTTAATGAAAATATATATTTTGGAAAATATACTGCACCAGCAATTATAGTGGTATGTGGGAATATTAAATTTACCTAAAGAAGTAATCCCTCTAGAAATTGTATATGTTGGATATGCAGATGAAGAAAAAGAAGCACGAACACAATACGATGAGAAGCATGTACATTGGAAAAGATATGAAGAAAGAAAACATAGAACAAGAAAGAAAAATACAAAATTAAATATTTAGTTATAACCTTAATGTTATCAATGGGTGGTAATAGCATTTATAGAGAGTTACTTGAAAACTTTAAATATGATGTTGCGGCAGTACTTTTGTCAATACCTAGACCACTTTTTATAACTTCAGTTGTAAGGTATAACATAAGTAATTCCCTCATGCCATAGTAACTTGATTTCTCAAATAATGGAAGAGATAAAACACGTTCAAAAAGGAGTATAGAAGGATTTGAATTTACACAAATCCTTCTATACTCCAAATATTATAAAAAATTAGATATAATCATAGTATTACTATTTTCTTGGCATTTCTTGATTTTCATAGACCTTATTAACTTTAACTATGTTATTAAGTTTATCTTGCTTCTTATCATTAATATCCATTATCATATCTAAAACTACCATTGAAGTTTTATAGATATTTTGAGGATCTACTTTATCTACTGTATCTTCATCTGTATGATAATATGGGTCTTTTGAGAATTGGATAAATACTGATGGTATACCTGCATCTTCAAATGGTGCATGATCACTTGAACCTGAGTTAAAATGACCACCATATTCATAGCCTAATTCTTTTATACTAGCTTCTGCTATATCAGTTACCTTATGATCTGAAGTATCATTTAGATTATAAGTTACTAGATTTTCTCCAACACCAACCATATCAAGGTTTATCATACCTGCTATGTTTTTAGCTTCTCCTGATTCTACTAATTGAGCTACATATTCATCAGAACCTATTAATCCTATTTCCTCTGCTCCAAATGCAACAAATCTTACGTTATATTGTAATTTATCTTTTATTTCTGGCTGAGATAATAATTTGGCAAGTTCTAATATTGTAGCTGTTCCACTAGCATTGTCATTTGCACCTGGACAACTTACGCTATCAAAATGAGCTCCTATTACTATAGTTTTAGGATCTTTAGAATTATTGTGAGCTGGTATTTCCCCTATTACGTTGTATGAATTACTATTTGGCTTAATTAAAGTTTTAACTTGTAGTGAAGTGTTTATAGTTTCTCCAGCTTTTAATTTTGTTACTAAACTATCTCCATCTTCTTTAGCCATACCTACAGTAGGACCTTTGCTATCATCTAAAGATCCTAATGTTCCATTAACCATACCAGGATCCTTATTATATATAATTACACCTATTGCTCCATTAGCAAAGGCATTTTTAGCTTTTTCTGCAAAAGATATTTCTCCTCTTTTAATAAGAGCTATTTTTCCATTTAAATCAACATCTTTAAAATCATTATCTTTATCATTAATTCTTCCTAAACCTGCATATACAAGTTCTCCTTCAACTGTTCCAGTTGTAGATTGAGAATATGTCATTGTTTTTACTGTCACGTTAGTTCCATTTACAGTACATGTTGCACCTTCATCTATAAATCCGTCTATATTATTTATTGTTCTCATTTCTGTGTTTAATCCAAGATTATTGAATTGGCCTAATATGTAATTAGCCGCTTCATGCTCACCTTCAAATCCTGTTACCCTTGCATTATCTTTATTATCTTGAAGTAACTCATCCATTGATAATCTTTCTATATCTTTTATTATTCTATTAACACTTAGTTGTCTTTCTAATTTAGATTGTATCCCGCTAGCATTTGCTCCTGCAAATGAAGATGTTGTAAATATAATCGGTGCTGCTATTACAGCTGATGCAGCTATTGAAAATAATTTTTTCTTTTTATTCATAACTACTCCCCCTCAATATAATTCATAGATTTTCAATTCATGTATTTGTTAAAGATGCGTTACTTTATTAAATATGTATGAACTTATAGGAATATTCTTGAAATTTAATTATGGTGGATTGAATTTATGTAAATATTTAGACACAAACAATTGCATTATTAACTTGCACTAGATATTTTTTACACGTAGATGGTTATATAAGCAACTATAGTGCAATTATAGAAAAAATGTAAATAATAGAAACATTAATAGGTCGAGTAAGTTATTAAAAGGAATAATTGATAATTAAAAAGAAAAAAACAAGAAAATTTCAGATTTTTAGTTAAAAATAGTTGACTATGATAATAAAGTGTTGTACGGTTCTATCATAGAACAAAGAACATATGAACGTAAATATTGAGAAATAAAATCAAAAGAAAAATTACATTAAAGATTAGGGGACACAATTAAAATAATAAAATTAGGGGGAATAGAAGAGGATGAAACTATTTAATAGAGCAAACACTGGTTTGGCATGTAACTTACCATTTGAAAGTGAAGAATGTACTAAATTTTTAAATAACAGCTACAAGAACACTGTAGCTGAAACAATAATCTTAAAAGAGGAATTATACGAAAACTTTAAATACTACGATGAAGTAATAAAAGAAATCTCAAAACTAGAAATAGAAAAAAAGGCAATAGAAAACTCTATAAAAAATGAAATGAAAGAGTATGAAAGTGCCGTATGCAAAGAAAGAAAAATCACTTGGAAAAATATATCTAAAACAACAGTAGATACAAAAAGACTAAAAGTAGACCACCCTGAAATAATAGAAAAATACTCTAAAACTAGTACAAGCAGAGTTTTTAGATTACGCTAAGGAGGAGATTATGGCAATTTATAGGCAAATACAAATAGAATTCTGGCAAGATGCTTTTGTACTTGATTTAACACCAGAGGAAAAATACTTTTATCTTTACTTACTAACTAATACAAAAACAAGACAATGCGGAATCTATGAACTACCAACAAAAATTATAGAAACAGAAACAGGCTACAGTAGAGAAACTGTAGAAAAGCTAATTAACAGATTTGAAGAATACAAAAAAATAACCTACGATTTTGAGACTAAGGAAATTTACCTAAAAAATTGGATAAAATACAATAAAATATCTAACATAAAGATCCAAAAGTGCGTAGAAAAAGAAATAAAAAATGTAAAATCAGAAAAACTACTCAAACTATTTTTCAAAGACTGCAAAGAACAAGGCTATACCTTCAGTGAAAGCATAAATCACCTAGTAGGTATAAAACCAGCTGAAAAACATAATGAAAACCATAAAGAAAACAGTGAAGCTAATAAAGAGAATAAAGAAAAAGGGAATGAGAATTACCTTGAGAAAAAAGAAAATCTAAGAGAAAACTTAAATGAGGAAGATAACACTAGAAATACTAACAACAATAGAGATATTAAGTATTACAGCGAAAATCAAAATTTAAAAGAATTTGCAAAACTGTATGAAGAAAACCTAGGATTAATTAATGGAAGCTCTAGTCAATGGCTAATAGAAATAAGCCAAAAACTTGATATTAATCTATTTAAAAAATCCATTGAAATAGCAAAAAAAAGAGGGCAATGCAACAAGGGGTACGTAAATGGGATAATAACTAACTGGCAAAACAACAAAATAACCACCCTTGAGGAATTAGATATATATGAAAAGAAATTAAATTACAGGGGAGAGCATAACCATGGAGCCAATAAAAACCATCAACAATCTAAATATGCCGCAGAACTTCAAAATGAAGATGAATCAATTTATCAAAAACCAACCAGAGAGCAAATTGAATATACAAGAAAACTCCTTAACGGATTATAAATGTAACTTGTGTAGAGACTTGACCTTTATAATAGAAGACAATATAGCCACCCCATGTAAATGTAGAGAAGTAAGAGAAGCAGAAAACATACTAAAAAATAGTGGTATAAGTGAAGCCTTTAGAAAAAAGACCTTCGAAAACTTCAATTATGCCTTTGATCTACAAACCATAGAAGCCTTCAACAAGTCAACAGAGTACATAAGTAATTTCAAAAATACAAAATTACCCAGTAGGGAAAAGAGCATTTTATTTCTCGGACAAGTGGGTAGTGGTAAAAGTCACCTTTCCATGGCAATAGCCAACAAGCTTATGGAAAATAAAATAGGAGTAATCTACATGCCCTACAGAGAGGCTATAACTAAAATTAAGCAAAACATCTTAGACGAAGAATATTACATAAAAATAACCAATAAATACAAAAACGCAAAAGTACTTCTAATAGATGATTTATTTAAAGGAAGTATCAGCAAAAGCGATATTAACATAATGTTTGAAATTATAAATCATAGATACTTTAATCACATGCCAATAATAGCTAGTTCAGAGAAAAACTTTGAGGAATTAATAGAAATAGATGAAGCTATTGGAAGTAGATTAGTGGAAATGAGTGGAGAGTACCTAATAGAGTTTAAAGGCAAAAGATTGAATTATAGAATTTATGGAAATAGAAGAAGAGGGTAAAACTCACCCTCTACTACTTTAAATTTATTATGTTTTTAGACAGTTCATTGATACTATCAGTTAAACTAGAGAGTTTCCCCTCTATCCGAACCAATAGGTACATGGATAGAGCAATAGGAAACCCTACATTTGTAACTAGATTTGCAATGTCATAATCCATGACTTATCTTATAAAACTAAATCATATGGATTAGTTTCAGTTTGAACAACCTTAGCCTCAACTAAAGCTGCTAAAGATTCACCATTTGGAGCAAAGACATCCTTTGATAATATCACTGTCATAGCTGTTTTTATTTCAGCCTCTGTCAAATTATCTCTAGGGTTATCAACTGATAGAGACACATTTTTATCAGTTACAGTTTTGAAAGTCATTACTAATCTTTTTGTAATTTCCATAATTATTTACCTCCGTTAATTTTTTTATTTACTACTATGCAGACAAAGTAGAATTGTCTATTCTTGCTACTTCAACTATTGGGTATTTTTGAAGTGAGCCTATTACATTTGCAACATCAAATATGTCTTGATCAGCTGCTTCAGGGCTAAGGTTAGAGTAAGTTTTACTTTTTGTTATAACCCTACCTGTTATTGGATCATTACCTAAGTTTAATTTGATTTTTAATCCAGTTGGATTACTTGTTACAACTACTGCCATGTTAAGTTCCTCCTTGAAAATTATTTTATAAGCTAGTGCTTATACTTATATATTACAGGGAAGATGAAACATAGAGGCAAAACAAATGTGTCAAAGTATTGTTTGGGGGAGGATGTTATGGAAAGAGATAAAGTAGGAGAGAAAGCAGAGGTTATTCTAGAGATTGTTGGTGAGGAAAAGTTTATAGAGATGTGTAAGATTTATGGAGGTGGTAGTGTTTATCTTCCTACTTATACCAGTGTGGTAAGGGAGAAGAGGAATAGTGAAATTGTTAAAAGGTACAATGGGTTTAATGAGGGTAGATTGGCGAGTGAGTACAGAATGAGCAAGACTCATGTTAGAAGAATATTAAAAGAATATGGTGTAAGGGGATGAAGATAATGAGTAGAGAATTATTTATTAAACCAATGAGGGAGTTTCATGTTAGAAATTTAAATGAGTGGGAAAGTAGGATAATTAGAATGTTTGATGGTAAGGTTCCTACGGTGTGTGAATGGGTTGAGGCTAGTAATATTGTTAAGGTACTAAATTATATAGGAGGAGATCTTTTGGTACATGTGAATTTTCCACAGGGAGGTGGAATTGATTTTGATCATGCTGAGGAAGTAGATGGTGTGGTTAGGATTTGTAGTAAAGGGGATTTTGTTGAGGTTAAGGCTGAGAGCTTGATGTTTTGGTCTTTAGGTGAAGATTATAGTTGGGATTATTTCTGGTTGGAAAGTTACAGTGAAAGTTATTTGTTTGTAGCTAAGGGGTGTGCTTATAATAGGATTCCGATGACTTATCATAGGCTACATGATAGGATGGAGAGCAGTGAGTTTTATAAGTTTATGAGGATGTTAAAGAATAAGGTGGAAATGGAGGAGTAGACATGTTTACAGAGGAACAAATAAAGGGTTATTTAGAGGTATTTGAAAATGATGATATTAACTTATTTAACTATAGTATTAAATATGGAGATTACAATAAATTGCGGAAAAGCCCCCTTCTTTAGATGTGGGGAT
This sequence comes from Romboutsia sp., assembly GCF_051659545.1. Classification (GTDB taxonomy): domain Bacteria; phylum Bacillota; class Clostridia; order Peptostreptococcales; family Peptostreptococcaceae; genus JBOFOR01. The sequence continues at coordinate 12,306 of NZ_JBOFOR010000114.1, forward strand.
GAAAGGCAAGGTCTCAAACTATCTTAATAAAGAGAGGTGGAACAACTTCTAGTTATATTAAGTCTCAAATGTTGTATAATAAAAATAATATATGATGAAAGTGGGGTGAA
>NZ_JBOFOR010000115.1:0-1734 GCF_051659545.1 Romboutsia sp.
TCCATAATCTCTAAGTCTATACTTTTCTCAATGAAAACATCAGAAATAGCTTCAACTAAAAAACTTCTAAATATATTCTCATCTTCACAAACAACTATCCTAAACATATCTTTTCTCCTACTTTAATCAAGGCACAACAACCACATATTTATAAAGAGCCATTTCAGTTGACACTTTAATCAAGGCACAACAACCACATATTTATAAAGAGCCATTTCAGTTGACACTTTATAGCTCTTTTATTAGCTTACTTACCGCTTGCCTACTTATTCCTATTTCTTTAGCGATTCTGCTTTGATTTAACCCTTTTTCTATTAAGTTCTTAATGATTTCTAGTCTTTCTATTTTCTCTTGCTCTCTTTTTGTTAATCCATCTTCATTTCTTCTTTTAACTCTTCTCTTTTCATTATTTCTATAATACTTTTCTTCTGTACCTATAATCGTCTTCATCTTCTTTTGTTCTTTTATCGTTATGCCTAATCTATCTATTAACGTTTCATTCTTATACCAATATCCTTCTTTGTCTCTCATACCTTTAGATACTCTTTTTCCTTCTCCACTCCTAATACCTTGCTCATATGCTATAAACTTATCTATTGCTTTTGGTATACACCTTAGAATAGCTTGTACCTCACTTTCCTTCATTGGATCTGTGAAGGAATTGTTAAACTCTATGACTACATTCTCAAGTTCATAGCTATCTCTAACATAAATACCTTTCCAGTATGCATAGCAATGAACAGCCATATTTCTATATCCTGTCATTTCATATTTTCTAAGTCTACATAATGTTTCTAGATCATTTGCTCTTTCCATATGCAAACTGTATGATGTAAAAAATCTATTTGAAATAACCTTGTTATCAATTTTCTTAGTTTGCTGCATTTGTAATTGGTGAGCTTTTTGTTTGTAGTGCAGGTAGTCTTCTCTTAATTGATACATTGAGTACTCTGTTTCATTATCTATATATAAAACTTTACAATCAATATCACATTTAGAATTTATTGTTCCTGGTAATCTAAGTACTCTTGCTCCATCTGTAGCTTGTCTATCCGCTCCCAAATGCTTTAGATTATAATATATATAATCTTGTAGTTCCTGCCATGTATTTAAAGCTCCATACGGGGCATTTTCAATTCTCCAGTATAAATGTATACCTCTTCCACTATCTGTTACCATCGTTGGCTTTGGTATTTTGCCTTCATGATATAATATCCATATCATGTACACTGTTTCCGCTTTTTCATAGCCTTTACTTTCACAGTCTATATCCTGGAATAATGATCTAAATTGTCTTATATTTTCTACTCTTCTTTTTGGTAAGTACATTGTATTTGGTGCTAGAAATACATCCTCATTATTATGAAATTCTTCTACGATGTCTCTTAGTCCCTCGTTTTTAGTATTATATATTTTAATGGTCTTCTCGCCATTGTGTTCATCATTTAATTTCATTATTTGTATATATCCATCTGTAGTATCATCATAAAGATGGTCACAAAACTCTGTCATTTGCATAAAAAAATTCCCCTCTATTCTTAGTATGTTGACACTAAAGATAAGGAGATCTCTCGTTTTTTCTAACAATAATATCAAATATTAGATTGATATTATTGTTTTATAGATAATTTTTATATTGTTTTAAGTATCAAAATTATTGATATCTTAGAATTATTATGTTAATATTAATACATAATAACAATATAAAAAATCTCTGATGAGAGTCCACTCTTA
>NZ_JBOFOR010000116.1:0-5842 GCF_051659545.1 Romboutsia sp.
ATTAGCTATATAATTTTGGTATACAGTTGGGATAGGAACTATCCTATAAGCTTGGAGATACTTAGTACAATAGTACTATTGACCAAGAAGCTCCCACTTCAAACGTTACCGTAGGTAGTTAAGTGGTGAGTAGTTCACATAGGCTTGCTCAATTAGGTACAGAAGGTGTTTTACTTATGATGGCTGATAGTACTAATGCGGAGCGAGAAGGGTACACTATATCTGAAAAAGAGATAGGCAAAAGTTTAAATAATTTATTTAATTTAGCAAAAGGAAGAGTTCTTGTAGCATCTTTTGCATCTAATACTCATAGAGTTCAGCAGATTATAGATGCATCAATAAATCATAATCGTAAAGTTGCCTTTAGTGGAAGAAGTATGGAGAGAGTTTCTAAGATAGCTATAGAGTCAGGATATCAAAATATAGAAGCTAAAAATGTTATAAACATACAAGAAATAGATAAATATGAACCAAATGAGATAACCATAATTACTACTGGCTCACAAGGAGAACCTATGGCCGCTCTTTCAAGAATTGCAAATGATGAGCATAAATATATAAAATTAAAAAGTGATGATTTTGTAATAATATCTTCATCCCCCATACCAGGAAATGAAAAATCTGTATCAAATCTTATAAATAAGCTACTAAAATACAAGGCGCAGGTTATTTATAATGAAATTGAAGAAGTTCATGTATCAGGTCATGCTTGTAAAAATGAGTTAAGATTGATTCATAGACTTATTAAGCCTAAGTTTTTTATGCCTGTACATGGAGAATATAGACATCTAATTGAGCATAAAAACTTAGCTTGTGAACTAGGAATGAAATCAGAGGATATTTTTATAATGGAAAATGGTGGCGTTCTTGAGTTAGATGAAGACAGTGCAAAAAAAGTAGCTATTTAAAATAGCTGCTTTTTTCATTACATTAAAAATGGTCCAATTGCATGCAATGAATGTATTAATAGAAATAAATATACTAAATCTAAACTAGGAAGAAGTATTTCTAGGAATGAGTTTAGTGATGTTATAGATGATATGGTTCATAGAATTAATAGTGAGAAAATTAAAAAGTATATCATACCAACTTGATTTTCGCACAATCTGCCGAGGTTATAGTCACTCACTATATATATTTGGTTTGTTATTATTTATAACTTTTAATATTCCTTTAATGTTAACATTAAAGTATATATTATGTGACATAGACAATTTTATCTTATATGAAGAACTTGAAGTTATTTGTCAAGTTTATTCTATAGAGATTAAGTTTTTATATAACAATAAAAATGTAAAAATGATGTATATTATCCTTTATATGTGTTATAATAATAAGTAAAGAAATACAAAAAAATAAGTGAATCAAGCAAGACTTGATACAGGTTAAAAGGGAGCTAAATAATGAATAATGGAATAGTAAAATGGTTTAATAGTGAAAAAGGATTTGGATTTATATCAGTAGATGGTGGAGATGATGTTTTCGTACATTTCTCAGCAATACAAACTGATGGATATAAATCTTTAGAAGAAGGTCAAAAAGTAAGCTTTAATATAGTTAAAGGTGCTAGAGGACCTCAAGCAGAGAACGTAACTATATTATAATATATATGTTCTTTAAAGACACAATTTAGGTTGTGTCTTTTCTTTTTGTATAATGAAACTATATTACCCTTGATAAGTGTTCAGAGCTAAAGGCTATGGTTACATAATTTTGATTTTGGTATAATACATGATTGTAGCCTACCGTATAATTAAAATAAAAAGATAATTTTTATTTGTACAAATTTAAACTATGTATTAAAGTAGTTATATTTTAAGGGGTGTAAGGGTATTATGATTAAGGGTTTAATAAGCAACAAAAATATGGATGTAAAAAGTCAGATAACAAGAGGTTTTATGATATTAGTGCTACTGCCCATAATTATGGCAATAATTATAGGTACAATGATGTATTCAATAAAAAATGGTACTATGAAATTTACAGAATACAATAGTGAGCAAACAAAAACTAAAGAAGCTATAATTGGACACTATTCCTGGGTTACCAATTTAAATGAAGCAATCTTAACTGGTAAAGAATTTACAGGGGGCAAAGACCCTCAAAACTGTATACTAGGTAAATGGATAAGCAGTTTATCTGAGGAAGATTTACAAGATGAGGTAATAGCCAAATCAATAGAAAATCTAAAAGAACCTCACAATCATATACATAATAATGTTGATAATGTGCTACAACTATCAAAAACAGACCATGACGAAGCATATAGAGTATTTAATACAGAAATTGAATCTAGAGTAAATACAGTTATTTCAAATATAACGGATATAACTAATCGTTATGAAGAAAAAGCAAAGGAAGTAGAACAACATAATGAAGCATTAATTCAAAAAGCAATGTTAGGAATAATATTAATAACAATACTGTGTATAGTATTAGCTATAATAATAAGTAGAATACTATCAAATCGAATCTCTAAACCTATTGTTGAAATAGAAAAATTAGCTAGTCATATAGGTAAGGGTGGAAGTTTTTACAATATAAACACTTTGGAAAATCTTGAAGAGGAACAAGATAATGAAATTAAAAAAATGTATGATTCTTTTAGTGAAATGGCAATTAGCATGGAAGAATATATTGATATAATAGAAATAATATCAAAAGGAGATCTTACTTCAGATGTAAAAATAAGATCTAGTGAAGATACACTTGGAAAAAGTTTATATAGCTTAATTGATAATAATAATGATTTGTTTAAAAACATAAAACATATTACAGATGATGTTCAAGTAAGTGCAAATGAAATAAATCAATCAAGTATAGCACTATCTGAAAGTAGTACAGAACAAGCTGCATCTATGCAAGGAATATCTACAGAAGTTGAAATTGTAAGTGATTTAACTAAAGAAAATATTAATTCTGTTAACAACGCTATTCAAACTTTTGATACTATTAAGAGAAGTGTAAATGATAGCAAAAACAAAATGGAGAACTTAGTAAGTGTAGTTGAGGATATAAGAGAAGCCTCAGATAAAATCTTTGAGATTACAAAAGCTATAGATGCAATAGCATTTCAAACTAATATACTAGCCTTAAATGCTTCTATCGAGGCAGCTAGAGCTGGAACCTATGGGAAAGGTTTTGCAGTTGTTGCTGATGAAGTGAGGAATCTAGCAAGTAAGTCTGCAGAATCTGCAAAAAATACTAAGGAATTAATAGAAGGAGCTATAAATAAAACTCACTATGGAGTTGAAGTAGCAGAAGAAACTTATTCGACATTTGCCAAAATTATTGATGAAATAGATAAAACAGGAAATGCGGTTACAGATATATCAAAAGCTTCAAAACGCCAGTATAACTCAATGATTGAGGTAGAAAATAGAGTCAGAGAACTTGCGAGCGTACAAGCAGAAAATGCTGCCTTTAGTGAAGAAACATCTGCAATTAGTGAACAAATGAAAGAATATTCACAGGTTCTAACTGATGAAATGAATAGATTTATATTAAAAAATAACATTAGGCAAAATTAAATAAAAGTATCATCAAGCTAAGTTTTATGATAAGAGCCATAAGAGCTAATCAATAATTAGTAACTGCTCTACTTCATGTTAGTAATACAATATAATGAGGCTATAGATAGATTTGAATTTTTAAATCTACCTATAGCCTCTTAACTTTAGTCAGAACTTAATATTTATAAAAAATTCGCTTCGCTCGAGCGACCTGTAGGCGAAACACTTCATATCACCAACGGCTCTGCGCGTTGCTAAAAATCTTTTTTACTTTCACTAAGTATGTCGACATTGCTTAAATGTAGTAACTTATCCACAGTTTTTTAGGCAATATAATTTCCTTAAGCGTAAAAAAGAAGACATATCAAATCACATTTTATAAATCTTCAGGAACGCAAATTGCGCAGTATATTTTACTCTTTTCAAAAAAAATATTAAAAAGTTACAAAGCAAATATACGTTGAAATATGAATGTATACATCCTAATCAAAAATTACAAAGTTGTAACCTTTTATCCCTCAACCTGTTTACAAAATTTAAAAACTATATTATGATAGATGTCAAGGCAGTTAAAGTTACAAAAAAGTAACAAACATTAAATTATAAACAACAACAAATAAGCATTTAAATATATAAGACTCGCAAAGAGCAAAAAAATATTAAACACAATGGAGGAATGTTATGAGTTTAAAAAAACATATAAATAGAACATTAGTATTAGGATTAACAATAAGTAGTGTGTGTGTATCTACACACTCTGTATACGCATTAAATGAGGATGTAAATAAAGAAGTAACTAAGCCAGCTAAAAAAATAGAATTAAAGGTTGATAAAAACGAAGAAATAATATCAACAAAAAAAGCAATAGTAACAACAAGCGTACTAAATGTTAGAGAAGAAGCATCACAAGAATCGGATAAAGTAGGTGCTTTAGTAGAAGGAATGGTTGTTACAGTACTAGAAATAAAAGAAGAATGGACTAAAGTACAATATGCTGATAACAAAGAAGGTTGGGTAAATAGTGAGTTTGTAGCTAATGAAAAAGCTAAAGTAAACACAAATGAATTAAACTTAAGAAAAGCACCTTCAATTAAAGAAGATAATATAGAAAAACTAAATAAAAACACACAATTAGAAATATTAACTGTATTAGAAATAGAAAATAAAGAAGAAGAGACTAGTGAAACTTGGTACGAGGTTAAAGTAATAAAAGAAAAATCTTCTGAAGTAGAATCTAACAAAGAAAAAATAGGTTTTGTATTTGGAGAATATGTACTTACAGAGTCTGATGAGGCTAAGATAGAAGAAGAGGCTAGAATAAAAGCTGAAGCTGAGAAAAAGGAAATAGCACAAGCACAACAAACAGAACAAGCAAAAACTCAACAAACTGAGCAAGTAAAGACTCAACAAACTGTACAATCTGATCAAGTAGTATCAAACACTACATCTAATAAAAAAGAGCCAGTTAAAGAGAGTTCATCAGCAAATTTAGCAGGACGTACAATAACTGTTAATGCAAGTGCTTATTCAGGTCATTCAATAACAGCTACAGGAACTGTACCAAAATGGGGAACAATAGCAGTAGATCCATCTGTTATACCTTATGGGACTAAAGTTTATATACCTATGTTTGATAAAGTATTTATAGCTGAAGACTGTGGTGGAGCTATAAAAGGAAATAAAATAGATATATTTATGAATAGTTCACAAGAAACTAATAGCTTCGGTAGAAGAAACATAGAAATTAAGATACTAGGATAATATGTAGCTAGTTGAAGTGTGAGTAAAACAACTCATACCTAAACTAGCTTTTTTTTATACAAAATTACAGGTAAAATTTGGTAAAATTTCAAGTTGTAACAAAAATACCAGTAAAAAATAGTATTAAATACTTAAATGGTAATAAGTCAATTCTTATACCAGATGGTGAAGATAATCTGTACAAATACGTTAAAGACGAAGAAAAAGTAAAAATAGGAACCGACCTTGGATATCAAGAATATGAGCACACTACTCCTTATAGAGTATCAGACAACAACAAAACTATAGCATATGTAACAGATGAGGCTGCTTTATATGCAGTTTTTGAAAACAAAGATAAAGTTAAAGTTGCCAGTGATGTAAATAGATTTATAATATCGTCAGATGGTCAGTATATCTATTACACAGATTCTGATGATAATTTATATTTATTCGTAAGCGTCAAAGAATATCCGACTAGAATGCCAATATTTTTTTAGCTAAAATATAAAGTATAAAAACTTGAATATGGAGGCTAACTATGTTAATTGAACAAAGTGAAATAAATTGGGATGAAATTCTAGAAAAAT
>NZ_JBOFOR010000117.1:0-8863 GCF_051659545.1 Romboutsia sp.
ATAAGATGATTAAGGTATAAACTAAAAAAGTATATACTTTTAGTTTATAATTGATTATTTTGTTTTTTTAATGATATTAAAAGTATTTTTAGTATCGTCAGAAAATTATATTGTAATTCACTTTGACTGAATAGTTACAGAAATTCAATATAATTTAGTAATACCTTATTGTTTTTGTCTTATGGAGAAATAGCAAAAAATGATAAGGTTTAGGATTTAAGGAGGTAATTATGAGTGAAAACAAATCCCCTATTAACTATTGGAATACCAACCTTTAATAGAGCTAATCATCTAGATGGTGTTTTGAATTGGATATATGGCCAAATTGGAAATAATAGTAAATTTGAGGTATTAATAAGTGATAATGCATCCACTGATAATACTGAAGAAGTAGTGAAAAAATATCTAAATATATATGATAATTTACTTTATCATAAACAAGTTGAAAATGTAGGTTTTGATAGGAATTTAATTACTGTTATGGACTTAGCAAGAGGTGAATATATAAAATTTCATGGAGATGATGATTTTTTAACACAAGATTGTATGAATTATATTACAAATGTAATTCTAGCAATACCTGATGTAGATTTATTTTATATGAATAGTGGAATGTATAACCAAGCACAGTTCATAGGTGAGGGATATGATCAATATCTAAAATGCAGAATAAACTCCATGAATATGACTGCTATAACCATAATAGTTGTAAGAAATTCAGCTTGTAGACAAATAGAAAATAAAGAAAAATATATAGGTAGTGAGATATTGCAAGTTTATATACAGATGGAAATATTAAAAAGGAATCCTAAGTTTTGTATGATAGGGGGAGTAGTTGTAGTACCTCCAGTTTCTCAAGGAGGAAGAAGACAGATAAATATAGGAGAGATTTTCATTAAAAGCTATTTTGGTATATTAAGTGAATACATTCCTTATGGGCTTAGTGAAGATGCTTTGAAATTTGAGAAAAAATACTGCCTTGAAACTGATATAGCAGGTCATTTAATAACCGAAATTAGAAATAGGCAAAGTGGTAGAATAGATATGGATTATGATAGATTTGAAGAATATTATATTAATTGCTATAAAGACGAAGAATATTTTGAAGAAAAATTAAAATATATAAGACATGTTGAAGCGTCGACTAATTCCTTAAAATAGAATATAGTAAAAATGAAATAAAAAGTCCGTTGAATTTTAGTTTATTCAACGGACTTTTTATGTCATTTTTACTACAGATGCCTTAAAATGACCTAGAGATATCTGATGAACTATTAAATAATAGTGATTATTTAAGATTGAAAATTATATGCATTTTTATCAATAATCATACTTTCATACATTTCATACCAGTAAGCATGATTATTGTTCATTATAGCCCATTGCTCTATACCATAAGCTCCAAATTGTTGAACCATGCCCATTAAGTTTTTACTAGCATCTTCACCAGTCATTACTCTAAGTCGTTGGCCTTCTATTTGATGATACACGCAAGATTTTAAATAGCATCTAGGGACCCAATTAGATTTAGTTCCCATATAGTATCTAAATGCAATTAGTAAACTTGTATCTTCATATGTTTGCTTTCCTGTTAAGAATCCAATATCATAATAATGGATACCTCTCAGGGCTTCTGCTTTATATATTACTGGATTTGTGAAATTGTCAATTACTTTATCTTCTGTAAATGATTCAAGCTCATTTAATTTAGAGTTTAAGTCAGGGGACAATTGTACATTAGTGTAATTATCTTGAAGCTTAAAATTATTATTTGATCCTTCTACAATTCTAGGGCATACCATTGGATCTTCATTTTTTTGTAAGAATTCAACTAAAGGAAGATGCCAATTTGCCATAAAAATCATATCTAAATGGATTTCTGCTATATACTGAATTTCAGGATAATGAGTTAATATATGATTAATAGTTATATATCTTGCTTTAGGAATACCAACATTTATACCACTACCTAAAATATAATATTCTAAACTATAAGACTTTACTAAATCATGAACTTCTTCTTCAGATAGCCCGCCCTGATTATAAATAAATAAACAGACATCTTCACTATAAGTTAAGCTTTCAAAACACTTTCTAGTCATATCTATATCTGTATCATAAAATTGACCACCTTTATCAATGAACAAAGTAACAACATAACCTATTTTCATCTTAATCCTCCTATAAAAGTTTTTTTAACTAATCTCCTGTAATCATATGTTATTTTCTCTAATTTAATTAATGTAATAATACTATTTTTATTGATAATATATTTGCAAATAAATTTAAAATTATTAGAAAATACCTTCATAAATATATATGTGTATATCATAAAATATGTTACAAGACTATTTTCTTTTTAATATATTAAATGAGATAAAAAATATAATAATGGAGGGTACTATGTTTCAAGATAAGATTTTGTTAATAACAGGTGGTACAGGATCCTTTGGTTCAACAGTTTTAAAAAAGTTTATAGATACAAATATAAAAGAGATAAGAGTATTTTCAAGAGATGAAAAAAAACAAGATGACTTAAGACAAGAAATTAGAAGTAATAAAGTCAAATTTTACATAGGAGATACAAGAGATTATGAAAGTTTAAACTATGCAATGAAAAATGTTGACTATGTTTTTCATGCTGCTGCATTAAAACAGGTTCCGTCTTGTGAAATTTATCCTATGGAAGCCGTTAAAACTAATATACTTGGATCCGAAAATGTATTTAGATCAGCTGCAAATAACAATGTAAAAAAAGTAATATTATTAAGTACAGATAAGGCTGTACATCCTGTAAATGCTATGGGGATGTCAAAATCTTTGGCTGAAAAAATAATGTCCTCTATTGCTTTAAATTCCAGAGATAATGAAACAGTATTTTGTGCAACTAGATATGGCAATGTAATGGCTTCAAGAGGTTCTGTTATTCCATTATTTGTAGAACAGATAAAAAACAATCAAGACTTAACAATAACAGATCCTGAGATGACTAGATATTTAATGTCTCTTGAAGATTCTGTCAATCTGGTTTTATACGCCTTAGAATACGGAATTCAAGGTGATATATTTGTTCAAAAGTCACCTGCCTCTACTGTTTTAAATCTGGCAAGAGCTTTAAAAGAATTGTTTAAATCTGATGTGGGAATTAAAATTATCGGAACTAGAAATGGTGAAAAAAAGCATGAAACACTTTTATCAAGAGAAGATTTTGTTAAGGTTGAAGATAAAGGAGAATATTTTAGACTTCCTTGTGCTAATGTATCTAGAAATGTAGAAAAGTATTTTACAATTGGAGATGAAAAAGTAACAAAGGAAGAAGATTATAATTCAAAAAATACAACTCAATTAGATATTGACGGAGTAAAGAAATTACTTCTTAAATTGCCGTATATACAAGATGAGTTAAGTAAGATTTAGGAGGCTAACTTATGAATATATTAGTAACTGGATCAAATGGTTTTATTGGTAAGAATCTAGTATGTAAATTAAAAGAAGAAAATATACACCAAATTATAGAAATAGATATAGACAATACTGATGAAGATTTAGAAAATGGGGTTAAAAAATCAGATTTTATTTTTCACTTAGCTGGTGTAAATAGACCCAAAGATGAAATTGACTTCTCAAAAGGAAATAGAGATTTTACACAAAAGCTTATAAATATAATCAAAAAATTCAATAAAAATATACCGATACTTATAACATCCTCTACTCAAGTTAACTTAGAAAATGCTTATGGAAAAAGTAAGAAAGAAGCCGAGGATAAGCTAAAAGAATACAAAAGTGAAAATAATGCTAAAATATATATCTATAGATTATCAAATGTATTTGGAAAATGGTGTAAACCAAACTACAATTCAGCCGTAGCTACATTTTGTTACAATATAGCTAATAACAAAGATGTATGGATATCAGATTATGAAAAAAATATTCCTCTTATATATATTGATGATTTAGTAAAAGAATTTGTAAATCATGTTAATAATAAAAATATAGATAATGATATTGTGTATTATGAAATAGAAACAGTTCATGAAAAAAAAATAGGCGAAATAGTAGAACTTTTAAAAAGCTTTAGAGATATAAATTGCACATCAACAATACCTAATCTAGAAGATATTTTTACAAAATATTTATACTCAACGTACTTATCTTATTTAAATGAAAATAAACTTCTATATAGTTTAGATAAAAAAAATGATAATAGAGGCTATCTTGCTGAATTAATAAAATCAACTACATTTGGCCAAATCTTCATATCAAAAACAAAACCTCAAATAACAAGGGGAAATCACTATCATCACACCAAAGTTGAAAAATTTATGGTTATAGATGGATATGCAAAGATAAAATTGAGAAAAGTAAATGAAAGTAATATAATAGAGTTTTTAGTTAAAGGAGAAGAACTAAAAGTTATAGATATCCCTCCTGGGTATACTCATTCTATTACTAACATTAGTGACTCTAAAGAATTAATAACTATATTTTGGGCAAATGAAATTTTTGACAATAAGCACTCAGATACGTTTTACTTGGAGGTATAAATGAGCAAATTAAAATTAATGACTATTATTGGAACAAGGCCAGAAATAATAAGACTATCAGAAGTTATAAAAGCATGTGATAAATATTTTAATCATGTACTAGTTCACACAGGTCAAAATTTTGACTATACTTTAAATGAAATATTCTTTAAAGATTTAGAGTTAAGAAATCCAGATTTTTTTCTTGAGGTTGTTGGAAATAACCTAGGTGAAACTATGGGAAATATAATATCAAAATCTTATGATATTATTAAAATTGAAAAACCTGATGCGATTTTAGTTTTAGGTGATACTAATAGCTGTTTGAGTACAATTAGTGCTAAAAGACTTAAAGTTCCTATTTTTCATATGGAAGCGGGAAATAGATGTTTTGATCAAAATGTTCCAGAAGAAATAAATAGAAAGATAGTAGATCATATAAGTGATGTAAATCTTTCATACACAGAACATAGTAGACGATATTTACTCAGTGAAGGTTTTAAAAAGGAGCATATATTTGTTACTGGATCTCCAATGAAAGAAGTCCTTTCTAAGAATATAGAAAAAATCAAAAATTCTAGTATCTTAGACCAACTAAATCTAGAAAAGGGCAACTATATAGTAGTAAGTGCACATAGAGAAGAAAATATAGACAATGATAATAACTTGTTAGAAATTGTAAATTCAATAAATAGTGTAGTTCACAAGTATTGCATACCTATAATATATTCGACTCATCCGAGAAGTCTAAATCGTATAAAAGAAAGAAATATAGAATTCGACCCTTTAGTTAAGATATTAAAACCATTCGGTTTTTTAGACTACAATAAACTTCAAATGGACTCATTTTGTGTTTTATCAGATAGCGGAACTTTAAGTGAGGAATCTTCCATACTTGGATTTAATGGAATCCTTATAAGAACTAGTACAGAAAGACCCGAAGTTTTAGATAAAGGTTCTGTAATTATTGGTGGAATTAAAAAAAATGAGATACTACAAGCTATAGAAATTTCTAAGTCTATGTATGAAAATAAAGAAATATTTTTAGTAGCTAACGACTATAAAGATGATAATGTATCTATTAAAGTAGTTAAGATTATACAAAGTTATACCAAGATAATAAATAAGGTGACGTGGGATAAATAACTTAATGACATCCTAGGAATAGAATTTCATAAAACTTAAAAAATTAGGGGGAGACTATGTTAAGCATTTGTTTGATTACAAAAAATGAAGAGAAAAATATTGCTAGATGTCTAAACAGCATAAAATCAATAGCAGATGAAATAATAGTAGTAGATACAGGTTCTACTGATGAAACTATAAATATTGCTAAATCATTTGGTTGTCAAGTTTATGATCATCCATGGAATAATGATTTTTCAGAATCAAGAAACTTTGCTCTTGATAAGTGTACCAAAGATTGGATATTTTCAATAGATGCAGATGAAGAATTATATGTAGAACATGCTATTTTACTTAAAAATTTATTATCTAATACCAATAAAGAAGCTTTTTATCTTCGATTAATAAATCTTATTGGAGATATTTCTATAAATGAAACTTCTAGTCTTAGAATTTTTAGAAATAGAAAAGACTATAGATATATAGGAAGACTACATGAGCAAATATATTTAGCTATAGAAGACAATAGTCCGACTAAAGATTGTTTTGAAGTTACTAGTTTTATACTTAATCATTATGGATATGACCATAATAATATAAATATGGATGAAAAAATAAAAAGAAATATTAATATACTTAAATGCTATCATGATGATGAAAAAGATGGATTTTATTATTATAGTCTTGGTAATGAATATCAAAAAATATCAAATCCGATTAAGGCTAAAGAATGTTTTGTTAAAGCGCTAAATACTATATCTAAAGATTATGGATTTAGACCGTATCTAGCAGTTAGTTTAGGGGAAGTATGTTTAAACTTAAAGGATATAAAAGAGGGTCTTAATTATATAGAATTTTTCAAAAAAGAAATGCCTGACTTTAGGGATTTATACTTTTTAGAAGCTGTATTTTATAATGAATTAATGGATTATAGTAATAGTTATTCTTCATTAATAAAATTCACACAATCTGTAGCAAACCTTTCTAAATATCCCTCTTTTAACTTTGAACAAAATAATGATATCAATGCTCTTTTAGTTATGCTTAAATCTTTGACGACACCTGTTTCTAATAATACTTTTTAAGGTAACACTTTGTAAATATAAATAGATATAAGTTATTGATGAAGACATCCAATTTTAGTATTTAAATAAAAATTAGATGTCTTTATTTTTATTTAAGTGTTGCAATGATGTTAGTATAAGTATAAAGACACAATTAATTCAGGTGATATAATTCCAATAAAAACTGTAGATAAAACCACTGTTCTTCCAGATGAATAATTGAAATATACAATGATTTTAAGAAATGCAGGACTGTTAAATGCAAATAATGTAACTATAAGTATTGGAGGGAATACAATTTGCCCAATCAGGAGGAGGTACTGACTATCTAGAAATAAATCTAATCACTGGTGCCACAAATAACTTAGGTTCAATTTCTCCTACATTTTATTATAATGGTTGTGGATATAGTAAAGTAGATAATTATATTTATTGCAATCTTGTAGGAGCAAATAATTTGAATGGGACCATATATAGAATTGAAGGAGATAGAACAGGTACTAATTTAGGAAGGCCAAATGGTTTACCAAGTGGCAATGGATATAATGTTGGTACAGTTAATGCTAATGGATACTTGTATTTATACAGAAGTAATAGAGGCGACTTTTATGTTATTGATACCAACTCTAACAGAGGTACTTTTTTAAAGCTTGTTGACCCTAACAATAGTTTTAGTGAACAAACAAATCAATTTGGAGTGAGCATAAGTCCAATATCTATCTAGCTATAATAACTATAGCTCAAATTGCAAATGTAATTGTTGCAATGACCACAAACCAAAGCCAACACAGGATCATCTACCAAGACCAATAAAAGATTGTTGTTGTACTAAGAGCATAAGAGAATCTTTAATTGCTATACAATCTACGGTTACAGAAATGAATATTCCTGGATTTAGTGTAAATATATTAATTACGGCTACAACTGGATTACAATACCCAATATTTATATATGCGTCAACTGATAAACCTGTTATTATAGGTGAAGATATAATGGTCTATGACAAAACATCTATATCACTATGTACTATAGCTAAAATAGAAATTCTAAGTAGCCAAGCTTTAAGCACTGACTTCGCTAATAAATTGCTACTAAAATTAAAGAGTATAACAAATTTATGCTCAGAATTGGCAATGACTGTAGAGAGTAGTAACTATAATTATTCAACAAAAGGATGCAAAGGTTTATCTTATCCATGGAGCTTACCTTCTGAGAGTTATCCTACTGACTGTTGTTGTGCTCCAGGTATGCAAGAATATTTAAATGAAAATAAATCTAACTTAAATTATGTGAGTTATGAAGGATCTTTGAAGTATATCGAGCCTGTTTCTTATTTAACAGATATAGTTACTACAACTGTAGTTAAAGATGTTAAAATCCTTTTTAATACTATACCTGTATTTAGTAATGT
This sequence comes from Romboutsia sp., assembly GCF_051659545.1. Classification (GTDB taxonomy): domain Bacteria; phylum Bacillota; class Clostridia; order Peptostreptococcales; family Peptostreptococcaceae; genus JBOFOR01. The sequence continues at coordinate 8,124 of NZ_JBOFOR010000117.1, forward strand.
AACTCCAAATACAGTTAATAATAAAGTTGTTAATTCTATTTTTAATGTACCTCTAAGCGCTATTAATGGTGTTACTACTATACCATCTGCTATTTTAAGTGCTACTGATACGACTGCTTTAACAGAGACACCTATTAACGTTATTCCTACAACTATTGTTACTTCAACATTTAGAGTTACTAATATAGATGGTATTATAACTAATATGGCACCTTCGTCTATGCCTTTTGTAAGTAATATAGCTACCGATCATACGACTATTAACAACTTTTCTAATTATACTACACTTTCTGGAGTTCCTACAGGTGCTACAACTGCATTATTAATTCCTACTAAGCCAGTAGTAATACCAAACTTAACTGCAGCTGCTGGCGGACTATTTATATTCTACAATGGAGTAACACTTCCTCTTGTAGATGCTCTTGGGAATAATGTAACAGTCGGTGCTATAACTAATGCAAATCTTTTAAATTTACCAACTAATTTATTAGGAGGATTAGCAGTGGATCCTGAAGTAGGACCACCTGATGTAGTCTCGAGTTTAGGAACACCAGTTACCGTAGATGTTTTAACCAATGTAATACCAACAGCTTTACCTGCTATTACAATAAATTGCCGAAAAGCCCCCTTCTTTAGATGTGGGGATGAAAGGCAAGGTCTCAAACTATCTTAATAAAGAGAGGTGGAACAACTTCTAGTTATATTAAGTCTCAAATGTTGTATAATAAAAATAATATATG
>NZ_JBOFOR010000118.1:0-1573 GCF_051659545.1 Romboutsia sp.
GTCTACTAAGGTATGAGATTCCATCTTGTGGATGTTATGCAAGAGAGATGAGTAGCATAAGAATGTGTGAAAATATTTTAAGTCATTTTAAAAGTAATAGAAATAAAAGTTGGTACTTCAAGAAACATGGAAAAATTATTAATTGTAGATCTGGCTATGAGGTAATATATGCAAACCATTTGATACTTAATAATATTGAATTTGAGTATGAACCAGAGATTTTCAAACTAAAAAATGCCAAAAGATATACCCCTGACTTTTACCTGGTTAAAGAAGATAAATATATTGAAATAAAAGGTATACCATATGATGTTATAGACGTAAATGATCAAAAACACAGTGTTGAGCTTTTTAGAAATAATCATAAATTAGATATTTATTATTGGGAAGATCTATGGGGGATGTGCAATTTACCTTATAAATCATATGGTAATTATAAAGTTAGGGCTGATAGAATAGGAATTAGTATAGAAGATTACTTAGGGAAATTGCTATATTTAACATATTAAATTTGTATATAAGTGTGGGCAAAAAATTACTGGGTTTAATAAACCCAGTAATTTTTTAATATGTTTTCTTTAAAATAAGATTTTTTTCAAATCCACCCCTAGAATCTTTTTTTAAATTTCTTTTATCTAAAACTTCTTCCTCACTATACCCATACTTACCAGCAATAGCAAAAAGAACCTCCATAACATCAGCAACCTCATCAAGGTTTTTATCTTCTAAAAGCTCAGCAACCTCTTCACCTAACTTCTTATAAAGGTACTCCAAAGCAACCTCATCATTAACAACCTCAATCTCGCACTTCTTACCACTAGCCTCTATAATTTCAGGAATTCTATCTCTTACCAACTTATCATAAACAATCATAATATACCTCCAAATTATTGATAAATAAATTATACCCACATTAAATACTATTGTCAAAACATGGTACAATATAAGTATTAGCAAAGAGAAAGGAAATAACCATGAACTTAAACTGTATCACAGGAAATCAAGACCACTTATATAAAAGAATACAACAAAGTTTACATAATGCAACATCCATAGATATAATAGTTTCCTTCCTTATGGAATCAGGAGTTAAATTAATACAAAAGGACTTAGAAGCCATAAAGGACAAAAATATTCCAATAAGAATACTTACAGGAAACTACCTAAACATAACACAACCATCAGCACTATACCTAATAAAAGACATACTAGGAGATAAGCTAGACTTAAGATTTTACAATGATCCAGGTAGAAGTTTTCACGCTAAAGCCTACATATTTGAAAAAAACAACCAAGGTGAAATCTTCATAGGATCATCTAACTTATCACGCTCAGCATGGACAAGTGGTATAGAGTGGAATTATAGAATAGATAAAGAAAAAAGTATTGAGGACTATAAATATTTCAAAAGTATGTTTGAAGAATTGTTCTACAACGACTCAATAATAGTTAATGATCAAGAACTAGAAACTTACTCAAAAACATGGAAAAAGCCTAAAATATACACGACTGTAGATAATAAAAAAGAAGATATTAACTATGTTTATGATGAAGACAACAATAAAAATAATGT
>NZ_JBOFOR010000119.1:0-19302 GCF_051659545.1 Romboutsia sp.
TAATATGGAAAAAAGCATAGATATTATATCGGAGTTGAAAAATTTAGGAATAGAAATATTTTTAGATGACTTTGGCACAGGATATTCTTCTCTAAATTATCTAGTAAAACTTCCGATTTCATCTATAAAAATAGATAAAAGCTTTATAAATGAAATACCTAAAAAAAGAATGTATAATTCTCTTGTAAAGCTAATAACTGATTTAGCACATACTATGGGAATTTATGTAGTAGCAGAAGGTGTAGAAGAACTTAGTCAATTAGAAATGCTACGAATTATGAAAGTAGATGTAATACAAGGCTACATATATTCAAAACCTCTGAAGGAAGAAGAGGCGAAAGCACTAACAAAAAGTATAAAATTTGAAATGTTATAGTATATAATGTCTGTTATTATAATTATTAAACTGTTATAATATTACAATGAATAAAAAAAGACGTAAACAATAAACAATAAGTAAGAGGTGAAAAGATGGATAGAGTAGCATTTACTATTTTTGGTATAGACGTAATGTGGTATGGTATATTAATGGCAACAGGTATGATTCTAGGTACTGTAATTGCTTTAAAAGAAGCTAAAAGAGTAGGCATAAAAGAAGATGATGTACTTGATTTAGCAATTTTTGCTATACCATTAGGATTATTAGGTGCAAGATTGTATTATGTTATATTTAATTGGGGATTCTATTCTCAGGACCCTTCTCAAATATTAAACTTTAGAGGAGGAGGAATGGCAATCCATGGAGCTCTTATAGCGGGGATACTTACTGGATATGTATACACTAAAATTAAGAAAATAGAGTTCTTAAAAATGGCAGATACAGTTTTAATAGGTATGCCACTTGCTCAAGCTATAGGTAGATGGGGCAACTTTATAAATGGAGAAGCTCATGGAGGTCCAACAAATCTTCCTTGGGGTATAATGGTAGACGGAGTAAGAGTTCATCCTACTTTTTTATATGAATCTATATGGAATTTAGGTATATTTATACTATTATGGTGTACTAGAAAGAAAAAGCAATATGAAGGACAGATTATAGTATGGTACATAGGTCTGTATTCATTAGGTAGATTTTTTATAGAAGGACTTAGAACTGATAGTCTTATGATAGGCCCTCTTAGAATAGCTCAAATAATGAGTTTAACAGGAGTAGTTGGAGCAATAATAGCTCATATGTATTTATCAAAAAAAGTAAAAAAATTAAAATAGAGCAATAACAAATTAAGGAGATAATAAAAATGGAATTTCATCACGTGTCCGTACTTTTAAACGAGTGCATAGATAACTTAAATATAAAACCAGATGGTGTGTATGTAGATTGTACAATGGGAGGAGCGGGACACTCTAAAGAGATAGTAAAAAAGCTATCAGACAAAGGGTTGTTCATAGGATTTGACCAAGATAAAAATGCAATAGCTACAGCCAAAGAAAGATTAAGTGAATATAGTGACAGAGTAAAATTTGTTCACAGTAATTTTGAAAATATAAAAGAAGAGTTAGCAAAAATAGGTATTCATAAAATAGATGGAGTACTTGCGGACTTAGGGGTATCTTCTCACCAATTAGATGAAGCTGAGCGAGGCTTTTCATATATGCAAGATGCACCATTAGATATGAGAATGGATGTAAGATGTGAATTTTCAGCTTATGATGTAGTTAATACTTATAGTGAAGACGAACTTACAAAAATAATAAAAGACTACGGTGAAGATAACTGGGCTAAACGTATAGCTAAATTTATTGTAGAAGGAAGAACTGAGAAGCCAATAGAAACTACAGGAGAGCTTGTAGAAATCATCAAAAAGGCAATACCTAAAAAAGCAAGAATGGACGGACCACATCCAGCTAAAAGAACTTTCCAAGCGATAAGAATAGAAGTAAACAATGAACTTGGAGTAATAACAAATATGATAGATGATGCAGTATCTATCATGAATGAAGGCGGAAGAGCTTGTATAATAACATTCCATTCATTAGAAGATAGAATTGTAAAAAATGCATTTAGAGACTTAGCAAATGATTGTATATGTCCACCACATATACCGATGTGTCAATGTGACAAAGAATCAGTCGTAAAGGTTATAACTAGAAAACCTATACTACCAAGTGATGAAGAAGTAGAGGTTAATCCAAGATCAAGAAGTGCAAAGTTAAGAGTGGCAGAAAGAATATAAATAATGACGAAAAAAAAGGATATTAAAGAGAAAAGTTACTTCTCTTTAATATCCTTTTTTACGATTATAAGCAAAAACTAAATAATTCGCTAAAAATCTAAGCAAAAAAGAATATTTCATAGAAGGTCTTAAGGAATAAAGGGTAAGAATACTGTGTTAATTTTGGTTTAAGTCTTTAGAGGAAGGTCTAATTAAAAATATAACTTATAGTATATAAGTCTAACTATAAGGCAGGTCTATATGAAAAAAAATAATAAAATAAAGGACATGAATGAATATAAGAAGTCAAAAAAGAATAAAAATAAAAAGAGAAAAAAAATAACTAAAAAATTATCTAAGGTAGCTATGGCTATTTGTATTCTCTGTATAATCATAAGTAATATTTGCGGATATGCTAAACTTTCAAAATTGAAGTATGAAATAGGTTCTTTAGAAACAGATTTAAAGCAAAAAAATATAGCGTTAGAACAATTAAAATCAGTAGTAGATACAAATACATCTACTCAAAAAGTAGAATTAGAAGCAAAAGAAAAATTAAATATGGATTATCCAAAAAAAGAACAAATAAGATATATAGAAGTTGGTAACTAGGGGGGAAATAATTGAAAAAAATAAAAATGGTAAGTAAAAAAAGAACGGTAATAGTTCTGGGATTAGCCTGTGTTGTATTTTTTGGTCTTACACTTAGAACTGGATACTTGCAACTTATAAAGGGGGACTGGCTAAGCACTAAAGCTACAGACCAACAAACAAGAGAGATACCAATAGAACCTAAAAGGGGGACTATATATGATAGGAATATGAAGGAAGTTGCCGTAAGTGTTACAAAATATACTGTATGGTGTAAACCAGTTGAAGTAAAAGATAAGGACGGTACAGCAAAAAAAGTTTCAGAAATACTAGGTAAAGATTATGAGGATATTTATAAACTAGTAAATAAAAAGAATATGGCATTGGTAAAAATACAAAGATGGATAGATGATGAAAAGGCTACAAAAATAAGAGAATCAAAAATAGCAGGAATTTGGGTAGCAGAAGATAATCAAAGATATTATCCATATGGAAACTTTGCACCTTATGTAATAGGACATACTTCAACTGATTCTCAAGGAATAGCAGGAGTTGAAATGAAATATGACAAAAAACTAAGAGGTACATCTGGTAAATTAATAATAGGTACAGATGCATCAGGAAGAGAAATTCCGCAAGGTATAGAAAAATACTATGAACCAGTTCAAGGTAATGGATTGGTACTTACTATAGATGAAGTAATACAGCATTATGCTGAAAAAGCAGTTCAAAAAGCTTATGAATTAAATAATGCAAAAAGAGTATCTGTAGTAGCTATGGATCCTAAAACTGGAGATATTTTAGCAATGGCATCTAAACCAGATTATGACCCAAATGATTCAAGAACACCGATTTATCCATACTATCAAGAAGAATTAGATAAATATAGTGATAAGGACAAGATAAAAGGATATTATCAAATGTGGAGAAATCCATTAGTAAGTGATACATATGAGCCAGGTTCTACATTTAAACTAGTGACATCTGCAGCAGGTCTAGAAGAAAATGTAGTAAAAGAAGATGACAAGTTTGTTTGTAGTGGAAGTGTTACTATAGGAGGTAGAAAATTAAAGTGTTGGAGACATTATAGACCTCATGGTGAGCAAACTTTTGCTCAAGGAGTACAAAATTCTTGTAATCCTGTATTTATAGAAGTAGGTAATAGATTAGGCGTTTCAAAATTGTATAATTACATAGAAGGTTTTGGATTTATGAACAAAACAGGAATTGATTTACCAGGAGAGGCAAAAGGTATCGTATACAATGAAAAAAATGTAGGTCCTGTAGAATTAGCCACAATATCTTTTGGTCAATCTATATCAGTAACTCCGATGCAACTTATAACTGCTATATCAGCAATAGCAAATGATGGAAAGCTTATGCAGCCAAGAGTAGTAAAAGCGTACACAGATAACAAAGGAAATATAACAGATGAAGTAAGCCCTAAAATGATAAGACAAGTAATTTCAGAAGAAACTTCTAAAGAATTAATGGATATAGCTCAATCTGTTGTCAGTAAAGGTTCTGGTAAAGCCGCATATTTACCAGGATATAGAGTGGGTGGAAAAACTGGTACAGCACAAAAAGTTATAGATGGAAAATATGCTCAAGGAAAATATATTTGTTCTTTTATGGGTATAGCTCCAACAGATGACCCTCAAATAGTAGTCCTTGCTATAGTTGATGAGCCAACTGGTGTAAGTGCATTTGGTAGTACAACGGCAGGACCTATAGTGAAAGAAATACTAAGTGGAGCATTGCCATATTTAGGCGTAAAACAACAATACACAGAAGAAGAAAAAAAACAATTTGAAAAAGAAAAAGTAGTAGTACCGGATGTTAGAAACTTACCAATAGAAGAAGCAACAAAAATTTTAGAAGAAAGTGGACTAAAAGTTAATTTAGATACAGATATGGATGTTGAAAAAGGAACTAAAATAATTGATATGTTCCCAAAACCAGGTGTTAAAGTAGCAAAAGATTCTACAATAATGATATATTTTAAGAATTAAAAGTTACAGATAGTTAGAAATACCTTCAAAAAAACAATAATATAGTATATAATTATAAAGTTAATGGTTATGGGGGCAATGTATAAAGCATTATACATTGCCTTTTGTCAAGCTAATCACATAGACCAAAAGCATAGATATCTTTAAAGGAGGATAAAATATGAAATGTCTAACAATATCAGAATTATTACTTGCAACAAAAGGTAAGTTAGTAATTGGAAATGAAAATGACCGTATATATGACGTTGTTATAGATAGTAGAAAAGCCAATGAAAGTAATGTATTTGTAGCCATAATAGGAGAAAGTTTAGACGGGCATAAATTCATGCAGTCAGCTTATGAAAAAGGATGCAAAACTTTTATAAAAAATGAAAGCAATAGCATAAAATTACAAGCTTCAGACATAAATTTAATAGAAGTAAAAGATACAGAAATAGCTCTTGGAGATATTTCGAGATACTACAAAGAAGAATTTAACATACCATATATAGGAATAACAGGAAGTGTTGGAAAAACAACTACTAGAGATATGGTATATGCAACAGTTTCATCAAAATTTAAAACTTTAAAAAATGAAGGAAACTTAAATAATCACTTTGGAGTACCTTTGACATTATTCAACCTAGATGAATCTTATGAATGTGCTGTTATAGAAATGGGAATGTCTGGATTCAATGAAATAGAGTATTTGGCAAATATAGTATATCCTAAAATAGGAGTAATATCTAATATTGGAATGTCACATATTGAAAATTTAGGTTCTCAAGAGGGCATACTAAAAGCAAAAATGGAAATAACAACAAACTTTGATGAATCTAATACTCTAGTAGTAAATGGAGATGACGAGTTTTTATCTACTCTAAAAAATAAATCACAAGATTTCACACTAAAGACTTTTGGATTTAAAAAAGACAATGATATCTACTGTGAAAGTTATGAGATGAACGAAGACAGTATAACTTTTGTATGTGTTGTAGATGGAAAAAAAGAAACTATATTTATACCTACAGTAGGAGAGCACAATATATATAATGCTATGGCAGCTATATTAGTAGGTCAAAGTGTAGAACTTTCTTTAGACGAAATAAAATCTGGATTGAAAAACTTTAAAGCTACTGAAATGAGATTAGATATAGTTAAAACAGAGAAAATGACAATAATAAATGATGCATACAATGCAAGTCCAGATTCTATGACTGCAGCATTAAAAATACTAGGAAGATACAAAAACAGAAGAGTAGCAATACTTGGAGATATGTTTGAAATGGGTGAACATGCAGAATATGGACATAGACTAGTTGGTAAATCAACTATAAATAACACTGATGTACTAATAACTATAGGAAAAGATTCTGAATTTATTAGTGATGAAGCTAAAAGTCTAGGATTAGAAGAAGAGCATATACACCATTTTGAAACAAAAGAAGATGCTATTGATAAAATAGATGAGATACTAAAAGAAAAAGATATTATATTAGTTAAGGCATCTAGAGGTATGAAATTAGAAAAAATAGTAGAATATCTTAATAAATAACAATAACCAAAGAAATAGCCAACAGGGAGAGGAGATATATTATGTTAGGAATAACACAACTTACTTATACAGCATTGTTTTCGTTTCTAATAGTAGTTATATTAGGTCCAATATTTATACCTATGCTACACAAATTTAAATTTGGTCAGACGGTTAGAGATGATGGACCAAAAACACATTTATCTAAAAATGGAACACCTACAATGGGTGGTATATTAATGATCGTGGCAATACTTATAACAGGTCTTACTAGAAGCAAGGTAGGATCAGATATGATAATTGGACTTATGTCTATAGCTGGATTTGGATTAATCGGATTTTTAGATGATTTTATAATAATTAAAAAAAGAAGATCTTTAGGATTAAAACCATGGCAAAAGATTGTACTTCAATTTGCCTTAGCTTTATATATATCATATTATCAATATATAGCTGTGCCTAGTGCACCACAACTGATGATACCATTTACAGGTGCATCAATAAACCTAGGACCATTATATATACCTGTAATGACATTTTTAATAATAGGTATTGTTAATGCAGTAAACTTAACAGATGGATTAGACGGTTTAGCATCAGGAGTAACATTAGTAGTTTCGACGTTCTTTATGTTATTAGCATCATCAGTAACAGTAAATACAGATGTTGCAGTCTTAGCAGCAGCGACTGTAGGAGCATGTTTAGGGTTTTTAGGATTTAACTCATACCCAGCAAAAGTATTTATGGGTGATACAGGCTCGATGGCTTTAGGTGGAGCAGTAGCTGCATTTGCTGTTTTAACAAATTCTATTCTTATAATACCTTTAGTAGGTGGTATATACTTTGCAGAAGCTATATCTGTCATACTTCAAGTAGGAAGCTATAAACTAAGAAAGAAAAGAATTTTTAAAATGGCTCCAATACATCATCATTTCGAACAATGCGGATGGCCTGAAACTAGAGTAGTATTTATATTCTGGATAATAACAGTAGTATTAGCTTGGATAGGTATAATAGCAGTATTCTAACATTGGGGGTATAAAAATGAACCTAAAAGACAAAAAAGTTTTATTAGTTGGACTTGCAAAAACTGGTGTATCTACAATTAAATATTTAGATAAACTAGGTGCAAAAATAGTTGTTAATGATATAAAAGATAAAGAAAAATTACAGGATATACTAAATGAATTAGAAAAACTAAATAATGTAGAATATATTTTAGGATATCATCCACAAAATGTAGACGATATAGATATGGCTGTAGTTTCTCCGGGAGTACCTTTAGATTTGCCTTTTATATTAAAATTAAAGGCTGAAAAGATAGAAATAATAGGTGAAGTTGAATTAGCTTATAGATTATCTAACAAACCTATATTTATAGGAATAACAGGAACAAATGGAAAGACAACAACTACAACTTTAGTAGGTGAAATATTAAAAAAATCAAACAAGGATACTTATATAGTTGGAAATATTGGGAATCCTGTTATAGACACAGTAGGTGTAGCAGATGAAAAATCTGTATTAGTAACAGAATTAAGTAGTTTTCAATTAGAAAGTATAGACACTTTTAGACCTAAAGTAAGTGCAATACTTAACTTTACTGAAGATCATTTAAATAGACATCACACTATGGAAAATTATATAGATGCAAAAGCTAGAATATTTATGAACCAAGAAAGTGATGATTTCTGCATACTAAATAATGACGATGAAAAAGTTAGAAATTTAGAAAGTAAAGTCAAAGCTAAGAAAATATTTTTCTCTAGAAAAAAACAAATAGATGGAGGAATATATTTAGACGAGAATAATAATATAGTTATAGATATAGACGAAAAAATAGTTCTTTTAAATAAAGATGAATTAAGTCTTCCAGGAAATCATAACTTAGAAAATTGTATGGCAGCTGTAGGCATAGCTTACGTAAGCGGCATAAGTATAGATGTCATAAAAGAAGTTTTAACAACATTTGCTGGAGTTGAACACAGACAAGAATTTGTTAGAAATTTAAATGGAATTATGTTTGTAAATGACTCTAAAGGAACTAATCCAGATTCAACTATAAAAGCTATTGAATCTTATAAGAAACCAGTAGTTTTAATAGCTGGAGGGTATGACAAGGATAGTAACTTTGAAGAACTTTTAGAAACTGCAAAACAAAATGTATATGCATTAGTTTTATTAGGAAAAACAGCTAATAAAATAGAAAAAGTAGCAAAAGAAAAAGGATTTACTAATATAAATATAGTAAAAGATATGAAAGAAGCTGTAAATGTTTCATACAATATTGCAAAAGGTGGAGATATAGTATTATTATCACCTGCTTGTGCGAGTTGGGATATGTACAAAAGTTTTGAAGTAAGAGGTGCTGACTTCAAAGAGAATGTAAACAATTTAAAATAGCCTTTTACCTCGTGAATGGAGGTAAGTTTTTAAATGCCTAAAGAAGCATTAAAAAAACAAATTAATAAGGGGATGAATACTGAATTTGATGGTGTAGTATTTTATACTACAATGATTTTAGTATTTATAGGAATCATCATGGTGTTTAGTGCGAGTTTTGTCCAATCCTCATTTAAGCACCATGATGCTTATTATTTTCTAAAGAAAAATGTGGTTTTTGCTATATTAGGATTTATATCTATGATGGTTATTGCCAATATAGATTATAGATTTTGGAAAAAAAATGCTTCAGCTATAGGAGTTATAGCGCTTATATTATTATTATTAGTTTTAACTCCACTAGGAATAGAAGCAAATGGAGCTAAAAGGTGGCTTGGCGTGGGTTCATTAACTCTTCAACCAGCCGAGTTAGCTAAATTTGCAACAATAATAATTACTGCAAAACTAATAGAAAAAAGATATGACAATATAAAATCTTTGACAAAAGGTGTTTTGCCTCTTCTTGTAATTCCAGCAATATTTTTTGCTTTAGTGATCTGTCAACCTAATATGTCTACTGCAGGTACCATAATAATAGTTGCATTTGTAATGATATTTATAGCAGGGATGGATATGAAGATAGTAATAGCTCTAATTGGAAGCGGAGTAGCTTTGTTTGCGGCATTGGTATTAGTCGCTCCATACAGATTAAGACGTGTTACTTCATTCTTAGACCCATTTAAAGACCCGCTAGGTAACGGATATCAAGTAATACAAGGATTGTATGCTTTAGGCTCTGGAGGGCTATTTGGATTAGGTCTTGGAAAGAGTCAACAAAAATGGTTTTACATACCTGAACCACAAAATGACTTTATCTTTGCTATAATAGGTGAAGAATTAGGTCTGATAGGGTGCATAGTAGTAATTATGCTATTTGTACTACTAGTTTATAGATGCGTTAGAATAGCTTTAAAGTGTCAAAATATGTTTGCCTGTATGGTAGTTTTAGGTATAGGTGTACAAATAGGAATTCAAGCAGCTTTTAACATAGCAGTAGCAACTTCATCAATGCCAGTTACAGGTGTGGCCTTACCTTTTGTAAGTTATGGAGGGACCTCTCTGGTAATTTTTATGAGTGCTATAGGGATAGTGTTAAACATCTCAAAACATGTCAAAATTAACTAACAGGAGATGATATAATGAAAGTTTTATTATCAGGTGGAGGTACTGGAGGCCATGTGTATCCAGCAATAGCCATCGCTAACAGAATAAAAGAGGAACATCCAGATGCGCAAATTTTATTTGTAGGAACTGCTAAAGGAATAGAATCTGAGATAGTTCCTAAATATGGATATAAATTAGAAACAGTTACAGTACAAGGATTCAAAAGAAAAATAGATTTAGATAATGTAAAAAGAGTATTTAAATTATTTAAGGGGTTAGAACAATCAAGAAGAGTAGTTAAGAAATTTAAACCAGATGTAGTAATAGGTACTGGAGGATATGTAAGTGGACCTGTGTTATTTAATGCATCTATGAGTAAAATACCCACAGTTGTTCATGAACAAAATTCATTCCCAGGAGTTACTAATAAAATATTAGCTAAGATGGTTACAACAGTTTTAACTAGTTTTGCAGACTCTCACCAAAGGTTCCCGGAGGGAACTAGAGAAAAATTAGTTCTTACAGGAAACCCGGTTAGAAAAGAAATTTTAGTGGCTAAAAAGTCTGTAGCTAGAAGAAAATTAGGTATAGCTGAAGACAAAAAAGTGGTTCTTTGCTACGGAGGTAGCGGTGGTTCAGAGGATATAAATGAAGCTATGAAGTTAGTAATAAAAAATATGGTAAAAGAAGATGTGGCATTTATATTTGCAACAGGTAAAGGATACTATGATGAGTTTAAATCTATTATAGAGAACATAAATCTAAAGTCATATCAACAAGTAGTTCCGTACTTAGAAGACATGGCAAATGCATTAGCTGCAAGTGATTTAGTTATAGGTAGTGCAGGGGCAATATCTCTAGCTGAAATAACAGCACTAGGCAAGCCTTCAATAATAATACCAAAAGCTTATACTGCTGAAAATCATCAAGAATACAATGCGAAGAGTATAGAAAATAAAGGTGCAGGTATAGCTATATTAGAGAAAGATTTGACACCAGAAAGTTTAAATGAAGCTGTGTTTAGACTTTTAGGAAATAGAGAAGAATTAATCGAAATGTCAAATAAAAGTAAAGAAATAGGAAAGCCTGAAGCTATTGATCTTATATACAAAGAAATAATAAAAATATATAACGATAATAATAAACAAAAAACTTCATCTAACAAAAAAAAATCACCAAAAGAAACAGAGAATATTGAAGAAGTAAATAACAAAAATAAAGATAAAGTAGAACCAGAGAAACAGCCTAAAACAATAGGAATAAAGAAAAAGTAACATATACCCCCTCTAGTACATAATATTTAAATTATAGGCATTATGATTTAAAAGGCTAGGGGGGGTAATTTTGTATAAGTATATAGTAAGGGGTGGCAACAAAATAGAAGGTAGATTGTCTATAAGAGGAGCTAAAAATGCAATTCTACCTATAATGGCAGCAACTATACTTAGTGAAAGCACAAGTATAATTCATAATGTGCCTAATATATCTGATGTATATATGATGATTAAAATATTAGAAAGTATAGGGTGTAAGGTTGACTATAATGATGACACTTTAGTCGTTGATAGTTCAAATATAAATTGCAAAGAAATAGAAGAAGAATATGTACGTAAAATGAGGTCTTCTATAATAATAATGGGGGCAATGATAGGAAGACTTGATTATACTAAAATAAGTCACCCAGGGGGCTGTGCAATAGGTTCTCGACCTATAGATATACATCTTAAAGCTTTGAAAGAATTAGGCATAAGAATTGAAGAAGAAAGTGGATTTATAAAATGTTATAAAGATAAGATGGTGGGAGCAACTATTAAACTTGAGTTTCCTAGTGTAGGAGCAACTGAAAATACCATTTTAGCAGCAGTACTAGCTAAAGGAACAACAAAAATTTATAATGCGGCTAGAGAGCCTGAAATAGAAGATTTACAAAATTTTTTGAATGCCATGGGGGCAAAAGTTAAAGGTGCGGGTACTAACTATATTGAAATAGATGGTGTAGAAAAACTACATGGAGTAGAGCACAGTGTAATACCTGACAGGATAGCTGTAGGTACTTATATGATTGCTAGTGTTATGACAGGAGGACGATTAGAAGTAGATAGAGTTATAGCTTCACATATGGAACCTATAAGTGATAAATTGAGAAGTGCTGGATGTGAAATTGAATATACTAAAGAAGGTCTGAAATTGAAGCCACCTAAGATTATACAAGCTATAGATTTAGTAAGAACTTCACCTCATCCGGGGTTTCCTACAGATATGCAGGCGCAAATTATGGCCCTAATGACCGTAGCTAATGGAACGAGTGTGTTCCATGAAACTATTTTTGAAAATAGATTTATGCATTGTGCAGAGTTAATTAAAATGGGAGCTAGCATAAAGTATATAACAGAAAATATATGCATGGTAAAAGGTGTAGATAAGTTGTATAGTGCCAGTGTCAGGTCAACTGATTTAAGAGGAGGGGCATCATTGGTATTAGCTGCATTAACAGTAAATGGAGAAACAGAAATAAGTGATATTTTTCATGTTGAAAGAGGATATGAAGATTTCGAAAATGTTTTAAGAGGATTAGGTGCAGATATAAATAAAATAGAAGAAATAGAAAAATAAAAGGTTATGATGCCTTTTATTTTTTTATTTTTGTAGGGAAATTAGATAGTAAAGTTGTATTTTAAATAAGTAGATTATTAAAAAGGCGAGGGATGAAGGATGGAAGCTAAAAAGACGAAAAAAAGGAGAAAAATTAATACAGGTAAATTGATGATAGTATTAAGTTTAATATTAATGTTAGTTATAGGTTCTTATGCTTTTTTGAACAGTAGTATTTTTGATATGAAAAATATTCAAATTAAAGGAAATGATCAAATTGAAGATAAAGCAATAGTAAATAGCTTAGGAATAAATAACGATAAAAATATATTTATGTATAGTACAAAACAACTAGAAGAACAACTAAAAGAAAATCCTTACATAGAAAGTGCAACTATAAATAAAAAACTACCAAACACGTTGAAAATACAAGTTAAAGAAAGAAAATCAGTAGCTATTTTAAAGTGTAATGATAAATATTGTTATATAGATAAAAGTGGAAAGTTATTAGGAGTAGTAGAAAAAATAAAAGATAAAAATAAAGAAATAGTAGTGGATATATCCTATAATATAAATGAAAATAAGGAGATTAAATTTGAGAATGAACAAACTAAAAAAAGGTTACTATATTTACTAGAGTGCATACAGAAGAATAATTTATCAAAAAAAATAGGTGAAATTAAATTTGAAAAAGATGAAAAAATAAGTATTCTTACTAAACAAAGAATAAAAGTATTATTATATAAAGATGAAAAAATAAGCTATAATGTTTCTAGGATGAGTGCTATATTAGCAGAATTACAAAATGACAATATTAAAGGGGGAGCAATAGATTTAACATATAGCAATTATGCAGTATATAGACCTTAAAATAAAGTGCAATAAGGAGTGATTTGTTTGAAAATAAAAATTGCTTATAAAAGCGTAGTTGTTTGTAGTGTAATACTAGGTGTTTTTATAAGCATACAACTAAAAACTTTAAATTTAGAAAATAATGGCATGACTACATCTAAAAAAGGAGAACAATTAGCCGTAGAATTAAAAAGGCTTAAAAAAGAAGAAAATGAACTTAAATCACAAATAGAATCTATTAAAAATAACATAGATAAGTATAAAGGCGTAGAGGGTGACGAGGCTTTAAAATCAGAAATAGAAGAATATGAAGTTTTAGCTGGTTATACGGATGTAAAAGGACCGGGTATAGAAGTAAAAATGAACTATACAAATGAACAAGTAAAAAGTCCAGAAGTAAATTCAACCGATAGTATAGCATATAATTACGATTTAATATTATCTATGATAAATAAGCTAAATTCAGCTCAAGCTGATGCTATATCAGTAAATGGGCAAAGGATAGTTGCTAATACATATTTTCATCTAAAAGAAGATAGCTTATATATGGATGATAATAAAATAAGTGAACCGATCACAATAAAAGCAATAGGAGACTCGGATACTCTAGCATCAGCACTTCAGATAAAATATGGAATTGTATGGGAAATTGAAAAATATTATAATTATAAAGTGGACATAGATAAAAAGGAGAATTTAAAGATTAATGCTCATAATCAAAAAATAGAATCTGAATATTCATCTTCTGATAGTGAGGGGTAGAATATGTATAACAAAGACAAATATACAAAACAGAAAATGGTAGTTGTAGGAGCTTTTATCTTAGGAATTCTTTTAGCGATATATTTGAAAACTTTAGATCCGACAAAAGTATATATAACTCTAGAAGAAAAAAGAAGTATAGAAAACCGAATTGAAACAACAAAAAGAGAAATAAAAAAGCTTAATACAATGAAGTCAGACTATGAACAGTCTTTAAAAAAATATAAAGATGTAGTAAAAGACAAACATAAATCTATTAATGATTTAATGGAAGATGATTTAACTTATTTAAAAGAAGTAAGTGGATACATAAATGTAAAAGGACCAGGCATTGTAGTTACGATAAAAGATAGTGAAAAAGAATTAGAAAAAGATCAGAATCCAAATGATTTAATAGTACATGATATAGATATATTAAGAATAATAAATGACCTAAAAAAAGCTGGAGCAGAAGCTATAGCCATAAATGGAGAAAGAGTACTTCCACTTAGTAAAATAAAATGCTCTGGAGCAACTATAACAGTAAATAATACTACTTATGGACAACCCTTCATAATAAAAGCAATAGGTAACACTGACAGTTTAATGGCAGCCATAATTTCACCAGGTTCATATGCAAATTTAATAAAAGATGGCTATGGAATTTATGTGGAAGCACAAGTAGAAGAAGATATAGATGTGAATTCTGCAAAAAATATAAATAAAAGCACTAAAAATCTTGAAAACATACGGGTTTCAAAGTAAAATAGAGAAGGTGAGCATTTTTATGATATGGATACTAGCGGGACTAGCACTAGGGGTAGTTGTTGGATACTATATACCATTTACTTATCCAATGGATTATTCTTTATATATGTCCGTTGCTATACTTGCGACAATGGATTCTATATTTGGAGCGTTTAAATCTGGATTAGAAGGTAAATATGATAACTTGATTTTTATAACTGGATTTATAGGTAATGCTATATTAGCTATAATACTGACATATATAGGTGATAGATTAGGACTTCCAATTTATTATGTCGCCTTATTAGTATTTGGGTCGAGGTTATTTGACAATTTATCAATAATTAGGAGACATATTGTTACAGATATTAGGAATAAAAAAAGAGGAAAATAAACATTTTTGTGGAATTAGTTAGTTAATAATTAACAAAGATAGAGAATTAAATGATATAATTAATACATACATTTACTTAGAATCATAAATTAAGGAGGTTTAATAGATGCTAAACTTTGACGTAGAAACAGATGGTCTTGCCCAAATTAAGGTTATAGGCGCAGGTGGCGGCGGTAATAACGCTGTTAATAGAATGGTTGAAGCACAACTTAAGGGTGTTGAGTTTATAGCCGTTAATACAGATAAGCAAGCTTTACATACATCGAAAGCTGAATATAAGATACAAATAGGTGAAAAGTTAACAAGAGGACTTGGAGCTGGAGCAAACCCTGAAGTTGGAAAAAGAGCAGCAGAAGAAAGTAAGGATGAAATAGTAAAAGTGCTTCAAGGTTCAGATATGGTATTCGTAACAGCTGGTATGGGTGGCGGAACGGGTACTGGAGCAGCACCTGTAATAGCTCAATTAGCCAAAGAAATGGGAATACTAACAGTAGGAGTAGTTACTAAACCTTTTGTTTTTGAAGGTAAAGTGAGAATGAAGAATGCTGAAAATGGTATAGCAGAGTTAAAATCAAAAGTAGATACTTTAATTACAATACCAAACGATAGACTTCTTCAAATAGTTCAAAAAAACACGAGTATGTTAGATGCGTTCTCAATAGCAGATGACGTATTAAAACAAGGTATACAATCTATATCAGATTTAATTGCAGTACCGGGACTAATAAACTTAGACTTTGCTGACGTTACTTCTGTAATGAAAGAACAAGGACTAGCTCATATGGGTCTAGGGAATGCTACGGGCGAAAATAGAGCAGTAGAAGCAGCTAGACAAGCTATACAGTCACCACTTCTTGAGACTTCAATAAGAGGTGCTAGAGGCGTGCTACTTAATATTACAGGTGGAGCAAACTTAGGGTTATTAGAAATAAATGAGGCTTCTACTTTAGTTCAAGAATCATGTGACCCAGAAGCAAACATAATATTTGGTGCTTCTATAAGAGAAGACTTAGGTGAAGAAATAACAATAACAGTTATTGCTACGGGTTTTGATGAAAACAAAGATATGACACTTGATTTTGATGATAGACCGAGTGTTTCAAATAGACAAACTAAGCAAAATGAAGCACCTCATAAAACAACTGTTCAACCAGAACAAAAAGAAGAGGTAGCAGCAACTAGAGAAGAACATAAAAAACCTACACCAGTAGAAGATGAAATGGAAATTCCAACATTCTTAAGAAGAAGAAGATAATATAAGAAGCCGAAGGGCTTCTTTATTTTTTGAGAAAATACATCTGAACATCTAAATAAAATATTTTAACCACACATTGATTAATTAAATCTAATTATTATGAAAAAAAATAAGTGTATTTTTTACTCATAATAAACAAATTCAACAAATAAATACTATAAAAAAATAAGCATAAAAATCTTAGAATTAGAATAAATATTATAAAGAAACAAAGTGAATAACTAGGATACAGATTTAAACTTAAAATAGATTATACTTTTAAATAATAAAAAGAAAGTGGAATGCTTTCTTTTTTTGTTGTTTTTGAGAATAAAGTTATTTAATTTCGACTATTAAAAATGACATAAAATCGTTTATACACTAAATTATAATATACACAAAGGTTAAAAAAGGGGGGAATGTAATGTACATGGATTACTACATTATAGAAAACCTATTAATAAATTATATTATTATAAGTTGTACTTCTATTCTAACAAAAAAATATAATAGCTCAAAAAAAAAATGGATAGGTGCATTACTAGGTACCGCATACTCTGTAGCATATGTATTTCCAAATTTAGCAATACTATTTACATTGCCATCTAAAATAATAATTATGACTATAATAACATTAATTTCATTTACATATAAAAACTTGAGAGAATATATAAGTATAGTTATTACTTTCTTCTTAGTGAATGTATTCATATGTGGAAGTACCTATTTTGTAATTTATTTTACGGGCATAAGTCATATAAAAATATCTTTTATAATTGTATGTTCATATGTAAGCTGTGAATTACTTAAGTACATATATAGAGATATTAAAATGCTCAATTATCTCAAAAGCATGAAAAAAACTATAAGAATAAGTTTACTAAGCAATAGTTTTGAATGTGAAGCATTAGTAGACAGCGGTAATTTATTAAAAGATCCTGTAGGAAATAATGAAGTTGTCATAGTTAAATCGAGTGTACTAAAAGGTTTAATACCAGAGGAATTATTAAATTATGATTATGAAAATATCAATTATGATAAAGTGCAGGAAATTATTGATTTATTAGACAAGGACTTGTCCTCAAGAGTAAGAATGATACCTTATAAACATGCAGGAAGCAGCCAAAGTAACATGATATTAGGCCTAAAAGCAGATTATATAGAAATTGATAAAAATAAAATAGGCAATATTGTATTAGGAATATCAAATTTTGATGACTATGAATACAGTGCAATTTTAAATCCAAGTATATTACAATAAAAATTTAGATAAACGAATGGCGAGGGGGAGATAAAAATGAAGTCATTAGTATCAAAACTATTTTACAAAATTATATCTATATTAATTAGACTAGGTATAATAAAACCAAAGAGTATCTATTATATGGGTGGGGTAAATATATTGCCACCTCCATTAAATGCAGAAGAAGAAAATAAATTACTTCAAAAACTAGAATGTGATGAAGGTGTAAAAACTGTTTTAATAGAGAGAAACCTAAGATTAGTAGTATATATATCTAGAAAATTTGAAAATACAGGAATAGATGTAGAAGACTTAATATCCATAGGAACTATTGGTCTTATAAAAGCTGTGAACACTTTTAAATTAAACAAAAATATCAAACTAGCTACATATGCATCTAGATGTATAGAAAATGAAATCCTTATGTACCTAAGAAAAAATAATAAAAAGAAAATAGAAGTATCTTTTGACGAACCTTTAAATGTAGATTTAGATGGAAATGAACTTCTATTATCTGATGTGCTAGGAACAGAGAATGATGAAATTTATAAAATTATAGAAGAGGAAATAGATAAAGACTTATTAGTAATGGCACTAGATAGGCTGTCTGATAGGGAAAAGCAAATTATGGAATTGAGATTTGGTCTGACTAATAGAGGTAGGGAGAAAACTCAAAAAGAAGTTGCTACAATGCTTGGAATATCTCAATCTTATATCTCAAGACTAGAAAAAAAGATAATATCAAGACTAAAAAAAGAAATGAAAAAATTTGTATAAATAAATAATTTACTCTTAAAAGTATAAAAATAGATGATGTGTAAATAATTTCAATAGATAAAACTTTTAAGAGAGGACTGAAATTTATGCAAATTAACAAAGTTGAAATCTGTGGTGTGAATACATCTGAGCTTCCAGTTCTTAAGAATAATCAAATGATGGAGCTTCTTCTAAAAATAAAAGGTGGGGATGAAGAAGCAAGACAACAATTTGTAAGAGGAAATTTAAGACTTGTATTAAGTGTAATACAAAAATTTAATAACAGGGGAGAAAATATTGATGACTTATTTCAAATAGGTTGTATAGGCCTCATAAAGGCTATAGACAACTTTGACTTAAGCCAGAACGTAAGATTTTCAACTTATGCAGTCCCTATGATTATAGGAGAAATTAGGAGGTATTTAAGAGATAATAATCCTATAAGAGTAAGTAGATCATTAAAGGATATTGCATATAAAGCGTTACAGGTAAGAGAAACACTAGTAAGAGCAAATGCAAAAGAACCAACAGTATCGGAAATAGCAAAAGAACTAGAATTACCAGTGGAAGATGTAGTTATGGCATTAGATGCAATTCAAGATCCGATATCATTATTTGATCCAGTTTATCAAGACAACGGAGATGCTATATTTGTAATGGATCAAGTTCAAGACAAAAAAGACACGGACGAAAATTGGCTACAAGAAATTGCACTAAAGGAAGCAATAAAAAAATTAAACAGCAGAGAGAAATTAGTATTAGATTTAAGATTTTACAAAGGAAGAACTCAAATAGAAGTTGCGGAAGAAATTGGGATATCTCAAGCTCAGGTGTCTAGAATTGAAAAGAATGCGTTAAAAAATATGAAAAAGTATATATAGATATAAATACTATTAATCGTTGATATAAAAATATCAACGATTTTTTA
>NZ_JBOFOR010000120.1:0-38766 GCF_051659545.1 Romboutsia sp.
TTCGCTATATTATTTTATTGAGTTTGGATAAAAATAGGGATTTAAGCATAACTAAAATAATTAAAGAAAAGCAGGAAGAAGCCCAAAAAAGAGAATTTTTTCAGGCTTCTTAATCATATGAACTTTTGACTGTGCAGTATAATTAAAAAAATAAAAAAAAATAAAAAAATATGTTTAATATATAAATTTAGGTGGTAAATAATGTATATAAGTCAAAAACAAATATCTTCTAGAAAAAACATTCCAAATAACAATCTATCAAAAACTTATAAAAAAACTTAAGGGGGAAATTAAGTATGTCTTGTAATACTTGTAAAATGTGTGAAAGTGCAGATAAGAGATTAGAAAGCTTTATTGCATCTAAGGATGTAGAAACAGCATTCCATAGAACAGAAGATCAAAAAGTAAAATGTGGATTTGGTCTTCAAGGTGTATGTTGTAGATTATGTGCAAATGGTCCATGTAGAGTTACACCAAGTTCACCAAAAGGAATATGTGGTGCAGACGCAGATACAATAGTAGCTAGAAATTTCTTAAGAGCGGTGGCATCTGGATCAGCTTGTTATTTACATGTAGTAGAAAATACAGCAAGAAACTTAAAGCATTTAGGGGAAACTAAGGGAGTAATAAAAGGATTAAATGCACTTAATAATTTAGCGGAGAAATTTGAAATAGAAGAAAGTGATAATCATAAAAAATGTATAATAATAGCTGATAAAGTTATAAATGATTTATACAAACCAAGATTTGAAAAAATGGAGCTTGTTGAAAAATTAGCATATGCACCAAGGGTTAAGAGATGGAAAGAACTAGGTATTATGCCTGGTGGAGCTAAGTCAGAAATGTTTGATGCAATCGTTAAATCATCTACTAATTTAAACAGTGATCCTGTAGATATGTTAGTAAATTGTTTAAACTTGGGAATATCAACAGGATTATATGGACTTATGTTAACGAACTTACTTAACGATGTTATGTTAGGAGAACCGGTTATAAGAATGGCTCCAGTAGGGTTTAATGTTATAAACCCAGATTATATCAATATAATGATAACTGGACATCAACATTCAACATTCTCTCATTTCCAAGATAGACTAAAAGACGCTGATGTAGTAGCACTAGCAAAAGAAGCAGGGGCAAAAGGATTTAAACTAGTTGGATGTACTTGCGTAGGTCAAGATTTACAATTAAGAGGGGAACATTATCAAGAAGTATTTGCAGGCCATGCAGGAAACAACTTCACAAGTGAAGCAGTTTTAGCTACAGGAGCAATAGACATAGTATTATCAGAATTTAACTGTACAATACCAGGTCTTGAACCTATAGCAGATAAATATAAAGTTAAGATGGTGTGTTTAGATGATGTAGCTAAAAAAGCTAATGCAGAATATGTTCCATTTGAAAGAGAAAATGTAGAAGAAATAAGTACATTATTAATAAACAAAGCATTAGAGTCATACAAAGAAAGAAGAGGTACAGTAGAGATAGACATACCTAGTGATCATGGATATGAAAAATCTTTAACAGGTGTAAGTGAAAAGAACTTAAAATCATTCTTAGGAGACTCATGGAAACCTCTTATAGACTTAATAGCAGAGGGTAAAATAAAAGGGATAGCAGCAGTTGTAGGATGTTCTAATATGACAGCTGGAGGACATGATATAAATACAGTTGAATTAACTAAAGAACTAATTAAGAGAGATATAATAGTTTTATCAGCAGGATGTTCAACTGGAGGACTTGAAAATGTAGGATTAATGTCACCTGGAGCTGAAGAGTTAGCAGGCGAAAACCTAAAAGAAGTTTGTAAGACATTAGGAATACCACCTGTATTAAACTTTGGACCATGTTTAGCAATAGGCAGACTAGAAATAGTAGCAACAGAATTAGCAGCAGAACTAGGAATAGACATACCACAATTACCATTAGTATTATCTGCTCCACAATGGTTAGAAGAGCAAGCATTAGCAGATGGTGCATTTGGTTTAGCATTAGGATTACCACTACATCTAGCATTACCTCCATTCATAACAGGTGGAAAAGAAGTAACGAAAGTTCTAACAGAAACATTAAAGGATTTAACTGGAGGTCACGTAATAGTTAATCCGGATCCTAAATCTTCAGCAGACCAATTAGAAGAAATTATAATAGATAGAAGACAAAAATTAGGTCTAAAGGAAGTGGAATGTTATGCATAGAATCTTAATAAATAAGGAATTATGTACTGGATGTAAAAACTGTGTTTTAGCTTGTATGCTAAAACACAGTGAAGGTAACAACATCTATACACTTGACTTAGAAAATATAGATAATGATAGCAGAGGACATATTGAGTTAGATAAAAATAACAAACCAGTGCCTATACTTTGTAGACATTGTGATGAAGCAGAGTGCGTACTTACTTGTATGAGTGGTGCTATGTATAAGGATAAAGAGAGTGGTATTGTTGCATATGATGAAAAGAAATGTGGAACTTGCTATATGTGTGTAATGTCTTGTCCTTATGGAGTATTGAAGCCAGATGATAGAAGTAAACAAATAATATTAAAATGTGATTTGTGTAAAAATGAAGAGTATCCTAGATGTGTAGCTAATTGTCCAAGTGGTGCAATAGAGTTACAAAAGGAGGCTTATGATGCTAGATAAATTAAAGAATGTATTTAAAGGTAAGCAACCTACAAAATACGTAGTATTAGGAGCTAGTGCAGCAGGAATAAATGCAGTTAAAACACTTAGAGAATTAGACAAAGAAGCCGATATTATATTAATTTCTAAAGATGAAAAGATATACTCTCGTTGTATGTTACATCATGTTATATCAAATCATAAAACAGTAGAAGAAATTAATTTTGTAGAAGAAAAATTTATAGATGATAACAAAATAAAATGGATAAAAAATCAAGAAGTAAAAGGTATTGATGAAAAAGCGAAATTAGTAGAATTAGAAGGAAAAATAATAGAATACGATAAATTATTAATTGCTACAGGAGCATCATCATTTATACCTCCTATAAAGAACTTAAGAGATGGTAATTTTGTATATGCAGTAAGAAATATAGAAGATATATACAAAATAAAAGAAAAAGCCTCAAAAAGTAAAAATGTTGCTATAATTGGAGCAGGTCTTGTAGGTATAGATGCAGTAGCTGGATTAATGGATTATGAAAACTTAAATGTATCATTAGTATACACAGAGCCATTTGTATTAAATAAGCAATTAGATAAATACACGGCATCAACATATGAAAATAAGTTCTTAAAAAAAGGAGTTAAGCTTTATCCAAATTCTAAAATACAAGAAATATCATTAAAAGATAATAAAGATGTAAAAGGTATAAAACTGGAAAACGATATACTGGTAGAATGTGATATGATAATAGTTGCTACAGGTGTTTCTCCGAGTGTAGAATTTGTAAATAATACAAAGATAGAATGTGACAGAGGAATAGTTATAAACGATAAATGTGAGACTACAGTAGAAAATATTTATGCAGCAGGGGATGTTGTAGGAAAAAATGCAATCTGGCCATTAGCAGTAAAACAAGGTATAACAGCAGCGTATAATATGGCTGGAGTTGAAAAACAAATTAATGACAGCTTTGCATTTAAGAATAGTATGAACTTCATGGGTATAGCTACTGTATCATTAGGAATTGTAAATCCTATAGATGAGAGTTACAAGGTAGTAACTAGATGTGATGGAGATGACTACAAAAAGTTTATATACAAAGATGATGTAATTTATGGAGTAGTAGCTCAAGGTGATATATCGTACACTGGAGCATTAGCATATTTAATAAAAAACAATGTAAAAATACCAAACATAGAAGATAGAATATTTGACATAGGATACGGAGATTTTTTAACACTTAAAGAAAATGGAGAATTCTGTTACAGTTTATAAAACAAAAATGGATGTTGCAATAAAAACTAATGCAATATCCATTTTATGCGTAAATATAATTATAAGTTTATATTATTTAAGAAAGGGATGGTATCATGGAAATATATGCATTAGTAGGTTCTAGTGGAACTGGTAAAAGTTACAAAGCCCTGGAATTATCATATGATAATGAAATAGACTATATAATAGATGATGGCATATTAATATACAAAAATAAAATACTATCAGGAATATCATCAAAACAAGCAAATACAACTATGGAGGCTGTAAAAAGGGCTATATTTCTTAACCATCACCACAGAAAAGAAGTCAAAACAAAAATAAAAGAAGAAGAAATAAAAAAAATACTTATAATAGGAACCTCTAAAAAGATGGTAAATCAAATTGCAGATAAATTAGAGCTAGGCAAAATAGAAAAGTATATAGATATAAAAGATATAAGTACTGAACAAGAAATAAACGAAGCTAAAATTTCTAGAAAAAAAGGAAATCATATAATTCCAGTACCTACTATCGAAATAAAATCAATGACAAGTGGATTGAAAATAGAATCCTTAAAAAGAAAACTTTTTAGAAAAAATAATAAAACTGAAGAGGTTTTAGAAAAAACTATAATAAGACCAATATTTAGCTATAGAGGTAAATTTTTTATAAGTACCAATGTCATAGAAGATATTATAAAACACGAAATGAGTAAAATTGAGTATATAGATAAAATAAATAAGATAGACATAACAAATATTAATAATATAATCAGTGTGAATTTAAATATAAATATATGTAATGTTAATCAAATTAAAAATTGTAGTTATATACAAGAAAAAATCAAAAATAATATAGAAGAGATTACATCAATTAATGTAGAGAAAGTAGATATTTACATAAATAAACTTAAATTCAAGTAAAATAAAGGAAGGGAGTGTGTTTATGCTCTCTATTCAATTTGCAAAAAAAAAATAGATTTGGACATAAAAAAAACACATAAATTAATAAAAAGTCATGTTGAAATTCGTACAAAATTTATAAAAATCTTTACTTGTACCCCTATATAATATATAATTAATAATAGAGAATGTATATTTAGGTGATACATTGGATAAAATAATTAGTTTAATAATAAATACAAAATTCTATACAAGATATAAATTTTAAATCAGTTTAACATAATATAAGAATACTACATAAATTGTAAAAATAGATTACAGAAAAGTTACAAAAAAAATTATAAAATATCTTGTGTATTAGTATTTTATCCTAGATAACTACACCTATAAAAATAACACGTAAGAATACTTATGGTGAATTTTTGGAGGGAAAAATATCATGAAGAGAAAAATATTAGTACCAATGTTTGCATCAGTTATGGCTTTATCAATGGGAGCTGTTGCAAATGCAGACGAAGTAAAAAATAATCAAGTTAAAAATACAGAGGATAGCTCAAATTCGACTATAGACATAGGAGAATATAAAGAAGTATCATACAAAGTTGCTGTTGTAAAAGACGGAGTAGCTGTAAAGGTAAGAGAAGAAGGAAGTGTTCAACATATAGCTTATACTGGAGATGAATTTAAGGTATTAGCAACTCAAGGAGAATGGGTAGAAGTAGTTGTTGGAGATGGACAAGGATGGTTACCAGCTAGATATGTAGACGTAAAAGAAGCTAAAGGATACGTTACAGAAAATAAAGTAAACTTTAGAAAAGAAGCAAACGTAGACTCTGAAATAGTTGAAGAGTTAGAAATAGGAAGTACTATAACAGTAGTACAAGAAGAAGGAAATTGGACAAAAGTAAAAAAAGGTGAAGAAGAAGGTTATATAAGATCTTTATATATAAATGAAGAAGCGCCTGTTATAGAAGAAGAGGAACCAGTTGTAGAAGATAACAACACTGAAACTGTTGAAAATTCTAGTTCAAACAACAATACTAGTTCAAATAGCAACAATAATACTAGTTCAAACAACAATACTAGTTCAAATAGCAACAATAACACTAGTTCAAATAACAACACTAGTTCAAATAACAATAATAATTCTTCAAATAATAGTGGACAAGTCACTAAGCCTGAGCAAAAACCATCGCAAGGGAACAATGACTCGTATAATCCACCATCTGCTAATACATCAGCGGCACAAGCAGTTGTAAACTTAGCATATGCTAAAATAGGTTCACCATATGTATGGGGAGCAGAAGGTCCTAACAGCTTTGACTGTTCAGGCTTAACTTCATATGTATTTAGAAACGCTGCAGGAATTACTTTACCAAGAACATCAAGTGCTCAATCTGGATTTGGTCAGACTGTAAGTAAATCAAACTTACAAGCAGGAGATTTAGTATTCTTCAATACTAATGGAAAAGGTGTAAGCCACTGTGGAATATATGTTGGTGGAGGAAAAATGGTTCATGCACCATCATCAGGAAAAACAGTTACAACAGTAGATATAAACTCATCTTACTATAGCTCTAGATTTGTTACAGCTAAGAGAGTTTTATAATAAATAGAAACTTAAGCCATCTATAGAAATATAGATGGCTATTTATACATATAAAATTAATTTTAAGTGCAAGCATAAAATATTGACAATTAATGTAAAAGGTGTTAAGCTACTATCAGAAATAAAAAAATACTTTTAAATTCAGTCCAGAGAGGCTGAAAAAGGGGGAAAATAATATGTTATTACAAGGAAGAAATTTAATCCAACCAGAAGACTTTTCAATAAAAGAAATAGACGAAATATTATCATTAGCTCAAAATATAATTGACGATCCGTCAAAATATTCCCGTATATGTGAAGGTAAAGTATTGGCTACATTGTTCTATGAGCCATCAACAAGAACTAGATTAAGCTTTGAAGCTGCAATGTGTAGATTAGGTGGAAAAATTGTAGGTTTTTCTGAGCCGAGTTCATCATCAGTATCAAAAGGAGAATCACTAGGAGACACTATAAGAACTGTTGCATGTTATTCTGATGCAATTGTTATGAGACATCCAGTAGCAGGTTCGGCAGCAGAAGCAGCACAGTATTCAGATGTACCATTTATCAACGCGGGAGACGGAGGAAATCAACATCCAACTCAAACACTTACAGATCTACTTACTATAAAATCACTAAAAGGAAGTTTAGAAAATCATACAATAGGAATATGCGGAGATTTAAAGAATGGAAGAACAGTACACTCTTTAGTTAAAGCTATGGCTAGATATCAAAACACAAAATTTGTATTTATATCACCAGAAGAATTACAAATGCCAGACTATATAAAAGAGGCTATAAAGGGACATGAATATCATGAAACCAATAACTTAGATGATGTTATAGATAGTTTAGATGTATTATACATGACAAGAGTTCAAAGAGAAAGATTTGAAGATCAAGAAGAATATGAGAGACTAAAAGATTGTTATATATTAAATGCAACAAAAATGAATAATGCTAAAAAAGATATGTTAGTTATGCATCCATTACCAAGAGTAAATGAAATAGATGTAGATGTAGATTCTGATGAAAGAGCAGTATACTTCAAGCAAGCTAAGTACGGAATGTTTGCAAGAATGTCTTTAATAATGAAGCTTTTAGGAGTAGGGACTCAAAGAAATGAAATAGAAGAAAGGAAATGTATAAATGCATAAGATTCTTGAAAATAAATATATAGGCGAAGACATGTATCTGATGAGAGTAGCAGGAAATTTTGAAGGCAAAATGGGACAGTTCTATATGTTAAGAGCGTGGGACAAATACCCGCTACTTTCAAGACCAATAAGCATATATGACATAGATGAAAATGGTATAAGTTTCTTATACAAGATTGTAGGAGAAGGAACTAAAATACTAAGCAGATTAACTAAAGAGGATACTATAAACTTAGAAGGTCCATACGGAAATGGATATGAAAAAGTAGAAGGAAAAATAGCTTTAGTTGGAGGCGGTATAGGCGTAGCACCACTATATTTAGTAGCAAAAAACTTAGATAACTGTGATGCATACCTTGGTTTTAGAAATGAAGCTATTTTAGAAGAAGAGTATAAATCAGTTTGTAATGAAGTTTATATAGCGACTGGAAACACATTTGTAACGGATATATTAGATGTTAACAAATACGACTATATACTAACTTGTGGACCTACTCCTATGATGGAAAAGCTAGTAAAAATGGTAGAGGGAACAAATACTAAAATAATGGTATCTTTAGAAAATCATATGGCTTGTGGAGTAGGAGCATGTTTAGTGTGTACTTGCAAAACTAAGTTCGGAAACAAAAAAACTTGTAAGGATGGCCCTGTATTTTGGGGAGAGGACGTGATATTTAATGGTTAATTTAAATGTGAAATTTGGAGATATTGATTTTAAAAATCCACTTATAATGGCATCGGGAACATTTGGATTTGGAAAAGAGTATAATGAAATTTACGATATACAAAAATTAGGAGGAGTAAGCAGCAAAGGTCTTACTCTAAACAAAAGAGATGGAAACACAGGAATGAGAGTGTGCGAAACACCATCTGGAATGATGAATAGTGTTGGCCTTGAAAATCCTGGAGTAGAAGGGTTCATAGAAAATGAATTACAATTTTTCAAGAATTTAGATTTAGTAAGAATTGCAAATGTAGGTGGAGGAACGTTAGAAGATTACTTACAAGGAGTTCAATTACTAAATGACCAACCAATAGATATGATAGAATTAAACATATCTTGCCCTAATGTTAAGGCAGGAGGAATGGCATTTGGAATAAAAAACGAAGTAGCAAGAGAAGTAGTAAGAGAAGTCAGAAATATAACTAATCTTCCTCTTGTAATAAAATTATCACCAAATGCAGAAGACATAATAGGTATGGCTAAAGTATGTGAAGAAGAAGGTGCTAACGGAGTATCTTTAGTAAATACATTTAAAGCTATGGCTATAGACATACATAAGAGAAAACCTGTATTTGACAACATATACGCAGGACTATCAGGTCCAGCTATAAAGCCAATAGCTCTTAGAATGGTTCATGAGGTTTGTAAAAACGTAAATATACCAGTTATGGGAATGGGCGGCATAACAACAGCAGAAGACGCAATAGAGTTTATTATGGCAGGTTCTACATGTATACAAGTAGGTACGGCTAACTTTATTAATCCTAAGATAGGTCTTGAAATAATAGATGGTATAGAAGCTTTTATGGATAGAGAAGGAATAAAAAGCTTAGATGAAATAAGAGGAATATTATAAACTTAAAATTTAAATGAATATAATATGCATATTAAAATAAAAAACACATGAGAATATTGGAGGACATAATTATGAGTAAAGTAGATGTAGTAGATATACTAAAGAAAAGTGAAGCATTATTGGAAGGACATTTCTTATTATCATCAGGAAAGCACAGTAACAGATACGTACAATGTGCAAAGGTATTAAGATTCCCACAATACGCAGAAGCAGTATTAAGTACAGTAGTTGAACAAATAAAAGATTTAAATATAGACTTAGTAGTTGGTCCAGCAATGGGTGGAGTTATAGTTTCTTACGAACTAGGAAGACAATTAAACAAAGAAACTGTATTCACTGAAAGAAAAGACGGAGTAATGGAATTAAGAAGAGGGTTTGAAGTTAAGCCTGGAGCTAGAATAATAATAGCAGAAGATGTTGTTACAACTGGTAAATCAACAATAGAAACAAAAGAAGCTTTAGAAAAATTAGGTGGAGAAGTTATAGGAGTTGCTTGTATAGCTAACAGAACAAGTAATGATATAGGAATGCCAATATACAGTGCTATAAAGTTAGAGATAGAAGTACATGATGCAGATAACTGTCCTTTATGTAAAGCGGGAGAAATAGCATTAGTTAAGCCAGGAAGCAGAGAATTTAAAGAAATAGGAATGTAATATAAATTTATATAAAAAAGCTATTGTGTAGTGATTAAAATTAATCATAAGCAATAGCTTTATTTTTTTAGCCTTTAATTACCTAACCTTCCTATAATAAAAAAGTATATATTAATAGGAAGAATTTAAAACTATAATCATAAACAAAATTATTAATAATAACCGAGGTAATCTATTTTTAATTATTATTTACAATATATGAGTATGAATACATTAAAGTTATTCATGTCATAAATAAAAAGGATGGTATTTAAACTTATGAGTACAAATAAACAAGTGCAAAATAATAATAACTTGTTGACTAGGTTTGTAAAAATTCTACCAGGTTTGTTAGTATCAATACTTGTCGGCTTAGCAAGCATATTATTAGCAAATGTAGTTCCTAAATTAGGCTCAGCTACGATAGCTATATTTTTAGGAATGTTAGTAGGGAATTTATTTTTGCATCAAGAAAAATTTCAGGAAGGATACAAATTTTCTGAAAGTGATTTATTATCATATTCTATAGTTTTATTAGGTGCAACTTTGAGTGTTTCAACCTTAATGGAATTAGGATTTACAGGTATATTGTTTGTAATTTTGCAGATGGTAATTACAATAATAGGAACTTTGTATATAGGGAAAAGATTAGGATTTGGAGAAAATTTCAGATATCTTATGGCTAGTGGAAATGCTGTGTGTGGTTCTTCTGCCATAGCAGCAACAGTACCAGTTATTGATGCTGATGACAAGGATAAGGGTATATCAATAACAATAGTAAATGTAACAGGTATATTTTTAATGTTCTTACTTCCGTTATTAGCTAAGATACTATATAATTACGATTTATTTGAAACCTCAGCATTAATAGGAGGAATATTACAGTCGGTAGGACAAGTTGTAGCAAGTGGTACAATGGTTAGTGATTCTGTAAAAGACTTAGCAATGATATTTAAGATAGTAAGAGTAATATTATTAGTAGCAGTTGTATTTACATTTGGTCACTTAAAACAAAAATCAAATAAAGAAATAATAGAAGAAGAAGTAGAAGACACTAAAAAAGGAAAGATAAAAATACCATGGTATGTAATAGGATTCTTTATCATGTGTGCTTTATTTTCTATGAATATAATATCAGTGCAAGTTTCAGAAGTATGTAAAGCAATAAGTAATAAATTAGAGATATTTGCCCTAGCTGCAATCGGATTGAGAGTAAATATAAAAGATTTAATACAACAAGGAAAAGCAGTCTCTTTATACGGATTATTTGTAGGTATAGTACAAGTAGTTTCGGCAGTAGCATTAATAGCAGTGTTATTATAAGAATGCCTGATAAGGCATTCTTTTTTAAAATTACAAGGAGTTTATAATATTAAAAAATACTCTAAATTCAATATAAGTATTGAGTTAACGTTATAATATTATAAATGGCGAAATACTAAAAAATGGATAAATTCCAATATATAGAGCAGGCTTAAAAATAGTAACTTGTAGGAGGAAAGATGATTATTCGGGAATACCAAGCATCAGATTGCAAAGAATTAGCAGAGCTATTTTATGATACTGTACACACATGTCCCTTGCGGGGTAGGTATATAAATATTATACTGCTAAGTGGTATATTCAAGTAATAAAAAAGAATGTAGCAAAGCTACATTCCTAAAATTTTCTTTATTTCATCACATAACATATCTAAATGCTCTGGATTATTTATTAAATCAACTTCATTTATATTTACATATAAAACAGGTGACTGATCATATTCACCTATCCATCTTTCATATCTATTATGAAGATTTCTCCAGTACTCTACATCAACAGTCTTTTCCATATCACGACCTCTAAGATCTATTCTGTGAACTATAGTATCTATAGAACCATCTAGGTAGATCATTAAGTCTGGTCTTCTTAAATGAGGAACCATGTCATTAAATAAATCTCTATAAGTTATATAATCTCTCTTAGTCATTTTGCCGTTATCAAATAAGTTTCTAGCAAATATTTCAACGTCTTCATATATACTTCTATCTTGGATGTTATTAAGTCCGTTAGAATCTATTTCTTTTTGTTGCTTAAACCTTTGAGCTAAGAAGTATAACTGTAAATGGAATCCCCATTTTTCTTGGTCATTATAGAAATCTTCTAAATATGGATTGCCATCAACCTTTTCATAGTGAGCTTCAAAGCCTAATCTTTCTCCTACTAGTTTCGTTAAAGTTGATTTTCCAGCTCCAACATTTCCAGCTACAGTAATAAATAAATCTCTATTTAAAGGTTTGTTACATTGATTTACTAACTTAAACATTATGCTTTCCTCCTAAGGTCTTAATTGCTTTTTCTACCTTGTTGATTACGAATTGTCTATCATCATTGTTATTTAAGAAATCTAAATTTGAATTATTTACTTCTATTATAATTGGCTCTTTTCCCATAAAGTTATGCTTTATAGATAATGGAGAAAAATAATATTTGTATTCAGTATTTAATTCTTCAATGTAATTTCTGTCCATTTGCCTTTCAAAACTTCTATCTCTCATAGCTATTCTTTTCATTAAAATATCTGTATTTGAATGTAAGTATATTATTATATCTGGTTGTGGAAGATCATTAACAAATGTATTGTATACTTGTTTATATCTATGAAGCTGCATTTTATCTAGAGTTATACCTGCGAATATAAGATTTTTTATAATGTGATAGTCACTAACCACATTTTTTGACTGGCTTAATGTATTCTTTTCTATATCTTCTAATTGTTTTACTCTATTAAATAGAAAAAATGCTTCTGTTTGTAAAGCATATTCTTTAATATCCTTGTAAAAATTTGATAAAAAAGGATTGTCTTCAACTATTTCTCTTAAAGAAACATAACCCAAATGATCATTAAGTATAGTTGCAAGTGTTGTTTTACCAACCCCGATACATCCTTCTACTGCAATAAAGATACCTCTATTATTCATATAAATCACCTTCTCAAAATAATGTCTAATGTATTTTATCAGAAAAAAAAATTAAATTCTACTCTAGATTTTTGAAAAAAGTTATTAAATGTAAAATAATAATTTAATTTATACAGAATATGGGTAAATTAAGAATAAATTGAGAAGATTAAAGGAGCACTAATTTATGAAAATTTACGAAAAAGATAATTCTGTTATATTAGAGGGAGTAGCAGATTTTGAACCAAAGCATATATTTGAATGTGGGCAATGTTTTAGATGGATAAAAGAAGAAAATGGTTCATATACAGGAGTTGCAAAAGGAAAAATTTTAAATGTATATAGAGAAGATAATAAAATTTATTTAAATAACACTAATTTAGAGGAATTTAACAGCATTTGGTATAATTACTTTGATTTAGGAACAAATTATACAGAAATAAAAAACACACTTAAAAATATGGATGAGTACTTAGATAAAGCTTGTGATTTTGGGTGGGGAATAAGAATATTAAAGCAAGATGGATGGGAAATGCTAATATCTTTTATTATTTCTTCTAATAACAGAATTCCGATGATACAAAAGGCCATAGAAAATTTATCTAGAGAATATGGTAAATACATAGGTCAGTATAATGGAAAGGATTATTATGCGTTTCCAACACCACAAGAATTAAATAAAGCATCGCAAGAAGAAATAAGAGCTTGCCAAACTGGATTTAGAGATAAATATATAAAAAGTACAGCTGAAAATATAGTTACAAATAATGAAAATATATCTGAATATACAAATTTAAATACAGATGAATGTATAAAGCAATTGCTAAAATTTAATGGAGTAGGACCTAAGGTTGGAGATTGTATAGCTCTGTTTGGAATGCAAAAATACGATACATTTCCTGTAGATGTTTGGGTAAAAAGAGTTATGCAAGAATTTTATGTAGCAGAAGATATGAGTTTGCCTAAAATAAGAACTTTTGCTATTGATAAATTTGGTGAATTAGCAGGATTTGCACAACAATATCTATTCTACTATGCTAGAGAACTTGGTATAGGAAGATAAAAAAGGGGAGAAAACATGAGTATTGGAGGTATATTATTTTTAAGTTTTTTTATATTATCCTATTTAATTGGAGCCATAATATCCATGACAATCATACTTGAAAATAGAGATCCTTCTAAGACTATGAGTTGGTTGTTAATATTTATATTGCTTCCAGGAATAGGAATTTTAATTTATGCTATGTTTGGTAGAAATTTAAGAAAGAGAAGAATGCTTAAAACTCAAAAACTAGCAAGTAGCATAAAAGAAGAAAATCTATTTGAGAATTTAAAAGATATAGAAGAGTTAGTAAAATTAGAAAAAGAATCCATAAAACAAGAAATATTGATGTACGATAATGAAGAAAATTACACAGAAAAAAAAGTAATAAGCTTACTATTAAATACAGGAATGTTTCCTTATACTACAAATAATAATGTAGAAGTTTATATAGATGGAAATCAAAAATTCGATAGATTAATTAAAGATATAAAAGAAGCTGAAAATCATATACACTTGGAATATTTTATAATAAAAGAAAGTAATATAGGAAGCAAATTAAAAGAGGAACTTATTGAAAAAGCTAAAGAAGGAATTGACGTTAAAATTATATATGATGATGTAGGGTGTTGGCGATGCTGGTTTCATAGAAAATTTTTTAATGAAATGAGAACACATGGAATAAAAATAGAGCCTTTTATACCAGATAAATTCCCAATGTTAGGTGGTAAGCTTAACTATAGAAATCATAGAAAAATAGCAGTTATAGATGGAAAAATAGGCTATACTGGAGGAATAAATATAGGAGATGAATATCTAGGTCACAATAAGAAATTTGGATATTGGAGAGATACTCACATTAGAATAGAAGGAACTTCAGTATATATGCTTCAAATGATATTTTTAATAGATTGGTATTATACTACTAAAGAAGTAATACTTACTAAGGAGTATTTTCCTAAAATTGAACACTGTGGTAATAGCACAATACAAGTTGTAGCAAGTGGACCTGATAGTGACTGGGAGGCTATACACTATGCTTACTTTACAGCTATATGTCAGGCTAAAAAAAGTATATATATAGAAACGCCATATTTTATTCCGGATGAAAGTATTCTAAGGGCCTTAAAAAGTGCTGCTTTAAGTGGTGTAGATGTAAGGATAATATTCCCTAAAATAGTTGATCATAAAATTGTAAATACAGCTTCCTATTCTTATTTTGATGACATATTAAGATCTGGAGGAAAAGTTTATTTATATACAAAAGGATTTTTACATTCTAAGCTAGTAATAATAGATGATAAAATATTTTCAACTGGGTCTGCAAATATGGACTTAAGAAGTTTTATGTTAAATTTTGAAATAAATGCTTTTGTATATGATAAAGAAATAATAAAATTAGCAACAGAAGATTTTTTTGAAGATATGAGCAATAGCGAAGAGTTAAAAACTGAAGATTTTAGTAATAGAAGTAT
This sequence comes from Romboutsia sp., assembly GCF_051659545.1. Lineage (GTDB taxonomy): Bacteria > Bacillota > Clostridia > Peptostreptococcales > Peptostreptococcaceae > JBOFOR01. Next base: position 15,205 of record NZ_JBOFOR010000120.1, read on the forward strand.
GATGAAAAAAATCAAAGAATCTATAGCTAGATTATTTTCTCCTATATTATAAAAAAGCTTTATATTGATAAAAAATATTTAAAGGTTAGTTTATATGAAACTCGCTATTTTACTTGTAAAAATTATAAAAAAGTCTTGAAAAATATGGTCAATTAATATACTATAATAATTGTTAGCACTCTTAATGATAGAGTGATAATGAAGATTATAGTATATATTTATTTTTACATATAAACAATTCATTTAGGAGGGAAAAGCTATGAAAATAAGACCATTAGCTGATAGAGTAGTAATAAAAAAATTAGAAGCTGAAGAGAAAACTGCAAGTGGAATAGTTTTACCAGGAGCAGCTAAAGAACAACCTCAGATGGCTGAAGTTGTAGAAGTTGGACCAGGTGGAATAGTTGATGGAAAAGAAATAATTATGGAACTGAAAGTTGGAGACAAAGTTATATTCCAAAAATATGCAGGAACAGAAGTTAAAATAGAAGGAAATGAATACACAATATTAAAACAAAATGATATATTAGCTGTAATAGAATAATTTTTTAGGAGGGGTAAAAATGGCTAAGGAAATTAAGTTTGCAGAAGATACAAGAAAAGCTTTAGAAGCTGGTGTTAACAAATTAGCGGACACAGTAAAAGTTACATTAGGTCCTAAGGGAAGAAATGTTATATTAGATAAGAAATTTGGTTCACCTCTTATAACTAATGATGGTGTTACAATAGCTAAAGAAATAGAGTTAGAAGATAGATTTGAAAACATGGGAGCTCAATTAGTTAAAGAAGTTGCGACTAAGACTAACGATGTTGCAGGAGATGGTACTACAACTGCTACGGTTTTAGCTCAAGCTATAATAAGAGAAGGGTTAAAAAATGTAACAGCAGGAACTAACCCAGTATTAATAAGAAAAGGTATACAAAAAGCTGTTGATGTGGCTGTAGAAGAATTAAAGAGTCAATCAAGAATAGTTGAAACTAAAGAATCTATATCAAATGTTGCTTCTATATCTGCTGGAGATGAAGAAGTTGGTGAGTTAATAGCAGAAGCTATGGAAATAGTAGGTAAAGATGGAGTAATAACGGTAGAAGAATCTAAAACTATGAATACAGAATTAGATGCTGTTGAAGGTATGCAATTTGATAGAGGATTTGTATCTGCATATATGGTAACAGATGTAGATAAAATGGAAGCTGTTTTAAATGACCCATACATATTAATAACTGACAAAAAAATAGGAAATATACAAGAAATATTACCAGTTCTTGAACAAATAGTTCAACAAGGTAAGAAATTATTAATAATAGCTGAAGATGTTGAAGGTGAAGCATTATCTACATTAGTAGTTAATAAATTAAGAGGAACATTTGAAGTAGTAGCTGTTAAAGCTCCAGGATTTGGAGATAGAAGAAAAGCTATGCTTGAAGATATAGCTATACTTACAGGTGGAACTGTAATATCTGAAGAATTAGGATATGACTTAAAAGAAGCTGACTTAACTATGTTAGGTAGAGCAGGTTCTGTAAAAGTAACAAAAGATAGCACTACAGTAGTAAATGGATTTGGAGATAAGCAAGCTATAGAAAATAGAGTTAATCAAATAAAATATCAAGTAGAAGAAACTACTTCTGAATTTGATAAAGAAAAATTAATGGAAAGATTAGCTAAGTTAGCTGGTGGAGTAGCTGTAATAAAAGTTGGAGCTGCTACAGAAGTTGAAATGAAAGAAAGAAAATTAAGAATAGAAGATGCACTTAATGCTACAAGAGCGGCTGTTGAAGAAGGTATAGTTGCTGGCGGAGGTACTGCTTTTGTAAGTGTAATACCTGCTTTAGATAAGTTAGTAGAAACACTTGAAGGTGAAATACAAATAGGTGCTAAAATAATAAGAAAAGCATTAGAAGAACCATTAAGACAAATAGCAATAAATGCAGGTCTTGAAGGAGCTGTTATAATACAAAATGTTATGGCTGAAGATCCAGAAATAGGATTTGATGCATTAAATGAAAAGTATGTAAATATGATAGAAACTGGAATAGTTGATCCAACTAAAGTTACTAGAACTGCATTACAAAATGCAGCATCTATAGCTGGAGTATTCTTAACTACAGAAGCAGCAGTTGCTGATATAGCAAGTGATGAAGGAATGCCGGGAATGGGTGGAATGCCAGGAATGATGTAAATAAAAAGGAATAGCATAAGTGCTATTCCTTTTTGATTTTAACTATCTTTTAGATTGAAATCGTTGATTAAATCTTTTAGCATTTGAGCTTGTGCGAATAGTTCTTCACTTGCGGCTGCACTTTCTTCAGAGGTAGCGCTGTTTGTTTGAACTATTGCGGAGATTTGTTCTACTCCAATATTTATTTGGTCAATAGATAAAGCTTGTTCATTACTCATATCTGCAATCGATTGTATAATATCTACAGACTTTTGAGAATTTGTAACTATTTTTTCAAGATATTTAGCTGTTTCAGAAACGGTAAGAGTACCTTTTTCTATTGCAGCTAGTGCATTGTCAATTAGGTATGCTGTGTTTTTTGCACTTTCAGCAGATTTACTAGCTAAATTTCTGACTTCATCTGCAACAACTGCAAATCCTTTTCCATAAGAACCAGCACGAGCAGCTTCTACAGCAGCATTAAGTGCTAAAATATTAGTTTGGAATGCAACGTCATCTATATTTTTGATTATTTTTCCAATTTCATTTGATGTATTATTAATTTCATTCATAGCATTAATCGTTTGTTGCATTTGATTTTGGCTTTGCATGATAGATATATTTGACTCTGATGATATTTCCTTAGCCGTTGTTGCCTTATTTGCTGTTTTCTTTATATTAGATGATATTTCATTAATTGTAGCAGATAGTTCCTCAATAGAACTTGCTTGCTCACTTGCACCTTCTGAAAGTAGTTGTGCACTATCAGAAACTTGGCTTGAACTACTTGCTACTTGTTCAGCAGCTACATTAATTTGAGAAAGAGTATTGTTTAACATACTAGAAGTATTCAATAAGGCATCTTTAATTACTACAAAATCCCCATCATATTTTTGTTTAAACTCTAAATCTAAATTCCCTTTTCCTATTTCTAATAGCAAATAAGATACTTCATCTATGTAATGTATATATACTTGTAACCTATCTACTAAAGCTTTCATAGATATAGCTAATTGTCCAACCTCATCATTTGAATTAATATCAATTTCAGCATCTAAGTTTCCGTTAGCAAGGTTAGTTGTTATAGTTGTTAATTTTTTTAAAGGTTTAATAATTTTAAGCGAAATTAAAAGCGCTATTATTATAGAAGTTATTAAAATAATTATTAGTACTATTGCACATATTTTTGCCATAGAATTTAAGTTTCCTAATAGTTTTGCTTCAGATATAACAGCTACATAATTCCATCCAGACTTTTCAGAAGATAAGGATGTTACATAAGAAGAATTACCATTTACATCAATTTGTTTAAAAGATACATTTTGATTTACTGCTGTAGCAAATTCTTTACCATATACCTCGGATAAATCTTTAAAGTTATTCTTATTATTGCTAGGGTCAGCAATAATAGATCCACTATCATCAACTAGCATATAATATCCATTACTTTTATCACTTATATTTTTAAATAATGTTGTAACTTTTTCTAAACTTGTATCAATACCTACTACTCCTATAATATCACCATTATTATTCTTAACAGCTTGTGAGATTCCAACTATTGATATGTTATCGCTTTCATAATAGTATGGAGAACCTATTACAACATCTCCGTTTGCTTCTTTAGCACTCGGATACCAAGGTCTTTCTCTAGGATCAAACTTACCATCCATATTACCGTCTGGATACATAACAAATCCTCCATCTTCTGTACCCATAAAAATATACTGATATAATGGATGTGTTTTGCCAAAGGCTTCAAAATTGTTAAAAAGCTCAGACTCTATCCCACCGTTAGACTGAGGTGTCATAACAATATTTGAAGTATTATTAACATAAGAAGTTATGGACTTATCTGCACTCTTCAAAAGTGCACTATTAGAAAAATAAGAAATATTATCGGACATATTATCAAATATACTATTAATATTATCGCTTACTAGTGAAAGCTCACTATTTATAGATTTTTCTTGTTCTTCTAATAAATTATCTTTAGCTTGTGTAAATATAAAAAATGACATAATGCTTGTAGGTATTATAGCAAAAACTATAATAGTTATACACAATCTAAAAGTTAAAGAATGAATATTAAATTTTTTCATACGGTCTCCCCCTTTAAAGTAAAAAAATATGATTAAATATATTAAAAAAACAGAGTAATAACATGAAGTTGTTAACACTTTGCTGTAATTAACATTTATGTAAAGCCCTAATTAAAAACGCGTATAAAGTTATATTTTAGGATACCTTAAAGATTAATATTTATATTGAATTATTAATCATATATTACCATTATACGCCAAATAATTTAAAACCTTCAACGAATTAACATAATAAGACTTATATTTTATTTATACAAAGTAAGTTTAAAAAAATATTATTTGGTATAAAGGTACAAATGCAAGAAAATATAATATATACTAGAATAAAATTAAAAAAAGAGATTAATAGGGGTGAATAAATGAATATCAAAAAAATCTTAGAAGATGTTAGAGACGATAATATAAATATAGAAGATGCACTAAATAAACTTAAAGATTTACCTTATGAAGACATAGGATATGCAAATATTGACCATCACAGAGAATTAAGAAATGGATATCCAGAAGTAATATATTGTGGAGCTAAAGAGGATGAACATATAATTGGAATTATAGATATAATGAATAAAAAAGGATCAAATATTTTAGGAACTAGATGTAGAAAAGAAACGTTTAATAAAATAAAGGCAGTTTATCCAAAGGCTGAATATGAAGAATTAGCTAAAATATTTAAAATAGAAAATAGTAAAATTGAAAATATAGGTAAAGGTAAGATTATTGTTGTTACTGGTGGAACATCAGATATTCCAGTTGCTGATGAAGCATATCATACAGCTAAGTTTCTAGGAAACGACGTAGAACGAATATATGATGTAGGTGTAGCAGGAATTCATAGATTGCTAAATCGTATACCAATACTTCAAGAAGCTAGAGTAGTAATAGCCGTAGCTGGTATGGAAGGAGCTCTTCCTAGTGTAGTAGGAGGATTAGTAGATGTTCCTGTAATAGCTGTACCTACTTCAGTTGGTTATGGAGCTAATTTTGGTGGAGTATCGGCATTACTTACTATGCTAAATAGCTGTGCATCGGGAATATCAGTGGTAAACATTGATAACGGGTTTGGAGCAGGGTACTTAGCTGCTATGATAAATAAACTTAAATAAGGAGGCATAAAGTGAAGGAAAGAATACTTTATTTTGATATTGTAAATGGAATTTCTGGAGACATGACAATAGCAAGTTTGTTAGATGTGGGTGTTCCTAAAGAAATATTCTTAGAAGAATTAGATAAGCTTAATTTAGATGAGGAATTTGAAATTAAAATAGAATCAAAAAATGAAAGTGGAATAGTTGGAACAAAAGTTGAGGTTATTGCAAAAGAATCAAATGCTCACAGACATTTAATTGATATATTTGATATTATAGAAAATAGTAGCCTTAATGAAAGTGTAAAAAATATGGCTAAAAATATATTTATGACTATAGGTGACGCAGAAGCGAAGGTTCATGGGACTACTATTGATAAAATACATTTTCATGAGGTAGGAGCTATAGATTCTATAGTAGATATAATAGGAGTATCTATATTAGTAGATTTACTTTGTGTAGATAAAATATGTGCAACTAAAGTGCCCGTAGGAAGTGGATTTGTTAAATGTGATCATGGTATTATGCCAGTACCAGCACCTGCTACTATAGAGATTTTAAAAGGAGTACCGATAGCTTTGAATACAGTTAAAGGAGAATGTACAACTCCAACAGGAGCTGCAATTATAAAAACTTTATGCCATGAATTCGTAGATGTATTAGAAATAGAAGTTAGCCAAATTGGGTATGGAATAGGACACAAAAAGTTTGAAATACCAAATATGCTAAGAGTTATATTAGGTGAAAAAAAAAAGAAGAATTAGTATATGAAATAATTGCAAATATAGACGATATGTCTTCTGAGATATATTCATATTTATATGATAAAGTTTTAAAAAATGGAGCTTTAGATATATATACAGAAAGTATATATATGAAAAAGAATAGACCAGCAACTAAGGTTTGTATTATATGTGAAAAAAAAGATTTAGAAAATTTTATAGATATACTAGTAACAGAAACAAGTACATTTGGAGTGAGATACAATGAATTCAATAGATTTAAACTAAAAAGAAAGTTTGTTGAATTAAATACTACTTATGGAGTTATTAACGTTAAACTAGGTTATTATAAAGGGAAGTTAATTAAAACTACCCCTGAGTATGAAGATTGTAAAGCTATAGCTGAATATCATGGAATACCATTAAATCAGCTTATGAATAAAATATTTAGTATAATAAATAAAGAATTTGATATAAACTTATTGACATAATAAGCAAATTTTGATAAATTAGTATTCAAATTAAGAAATAATTTATTGATTACATAAACAAATATCACTCGTATATACTCGGAAATAAGGTCTGAGAGTTTCTACCGAGATACCGTAAATATCTTGACTATGAGTGAAATTATTATAGCTAAACATCTAATTTAAGTAAGCGTATAGGCTGACCAAGTCCCTAAACGTTGGCTATGGAAAATAGATGTTTTAAAGACTGCATAGTAATTTCACTTAAAAATATTAGTGGAATTATTATGCAGTTTTTTTATATTTTTTTTGGTCGAACAAAAAATAAAAAATATTAATAAAAATTCGTGTTATTAGAATGAAAGGGAGAACTACTATGGCAACTATATTAAAAGAAGGCTTAACGTTTGATGATGTTTTATTAGTACCACAAAAATCTGAGGTATTACCGAAAGATGTTAATATAGAAACTTATTTAACTAAGACTATAAAACTAAACATACCTTTAATGAGTGCAGGTATGGATACTGTAACAGAATCTAAAATGGCTATATCAATGGCGAGACAAGGTGGTATAGGTATAATTCATAAAAACATGTCTATAGAAGAGCAAGCACTAGAAGTAGACAAAGTGAAAAAAAGTCAAAGTGGTGTTATATCAGATCCTTTCTACTTATCTAAAGAACACACTATACAAGATGCAGATGATATAATGGCTAGGTATAAAATATCGGGTGTACCAATAGTTGATGAAGATAATAAATTAATAGGAATAATAACAAATAGAGATATAAAATTCGAAGATAACATGAATAAGAGTATAGAAGATGCTATGACTAAAGAAAATTTAGTAACAGCTAAAGAAGGAATAAACTTAGTTGAAGCTCAACAAATACTTAAAAAGCACAAAATAGAAAAACTACCTTTAATAGATGATGAAGGTTATCTAAAAGGTTTAATAACTATAAAAGATATAGAAAAGAAAATACAATATCCTCATGCAGCACAAGATTCTCGTGGAAGATTATTATGTGGAGCAGCAGTAGGAATAAGTGCAGATCTTATGGATAGAGTAGCAGCATTAGTAAAAGTTAAGGTTGATGCAATAGTTTTAGATAGTGCACATGGACATTCTAAAGGTGTTATGGATGCAGTTTCAAAAGTTAAAAAAGCGTATCCACAACTTCAAGTAATAGCAGGAAATGTTGCAACACCAGAAGCAACAGAAGATTTAATAAAAGTTGGTGCAGACTGTGTTAAGGTTGGTATAGGTCCAGGATCTATATGCACAACAAGAGTAGTTGCAGGTATAGGAGTTCCTCAATTAACAGCTGTTATGGATTGTGCTGAAGTTGGTCACAAATACGGTGTACCAGTAATAGCAGATGGAGGTATTAAATTCTCTGGAGATATAGTTAAAGCATTAGCTGGAGGAGCTTCTGTTTGTATGATGGGATCATTATTTGCGGGAACTGAAGAAAGCCCAGGAGAAATAGTCCTTTATAGAGGTAGATCATACAAGACTTATAGAGGTATGGGATCAATAGGAGCTATGGAAAAAGGATCGAAGGATAGATATTTCCAAAATGATGCTAAGAAACTTGTTCCTGAAGGTGTTGAAGGAATGGTAGCATACAAAGGAAAAGCAGAAGATATAGTATACCAAATGATAGGTGGTATAAGAGCAGGTATGGGATACTGTGGATCACCTACATTAAGAGATTTAGCGGATAATGCTCAATTTGTTAAGATAACAGCAGCATCTTTAAAAGAAAGTCATCCGCATGACATAACAATAAGCAAAGAAGCACCAAACTACAGTATGCAAGGGGAGATATAATATGAAGCATGAATTAGTACTAGTTGTTGACTTCGGAGGTCAATACAATCAATTAATAGCAAGAAGAGTTAGAGAAAATAATGTATATTGTGAAATAGTACCATATACTACAGATATAGAAAAAATAAAGGCTATGAATCCAAAAGGAATAATATTTACTGGAGGACCAAATAGTGCATACTTAGAAAAATCACCTAAAATAGCTAAGGAAATTTTTGAAATAGGTGTGCCAATACTTGGTATATGCTACGGAATACAAGTAATGTCTCATATATTAGGTGGTAACGTAAGGAAAGGAAATACTAGTGAAAAAGAATATGGAAAAACAACTATAACTTATGAAAACTCACCATTATTTGAAGGAATAACTACAAATACAGTTTGGATGAGTCATACAGATTTAATAGATGTATTACCAGAAGGATTTATATCAGTTGCACACACTAAGGATTGTCCAGTTGCAGCTATGCAAAACTCAGAAAAAAATTTATACGGAGTGCAATTCCATCCAGAAGTTGAACATTGCTTAGATGGAGATAAGGTACTTAGAAACTTCTTATACAATGTTTGTAAAGTAAGTGGAGATTGGACTACAGATTCATTTATAGAAGATAAAATAAAAGAATTAAAGGCAACAATAGGAGATAAAAAAGTACTATGTGCATTAAGTGGTGGAGTGGATTCATCAGTAGCAGCAGTACTTGTACACAGAGCAATAGGAGATAACTTAACTTGTGTATTCGTTGACCATGGATTACTTAGAAAAAATGAAGGTAATGATGTAGAAAGAATCTTCAGAGATAGATTTGATATGAACTTAATAAGAGTTAACTGTGAAGATAGATTCTTAGGTAAGTTAAAAGGAATAATTGAACCAGAAGCAAAGAGAAAAATAATAGGTGAAGAATTCATAAGAGTATTTGAGGAAGAATCAAATAAATTAGGTAAAATGGACTTCTTAGCACAAGGAACTATATATCCAGATGTAGTAGAGAGTGGACAAGGTGAAGCTGCCACTATAAAATCTCATCATAATGTTGGTGGAATACCAGAAGATATAGAATTCCAAATAGTAGAGCCATTAAGAGAATTATTCAAGGATGAAGTTAGAAAAATCGGTTTAGAATTAGGAATAGATGAAGATTTAATATTTAGACATCCATTCCCAGGACCAGGTCTAGGAATAAGAGTTATAGGTGAAGTAACTAAAGAAAGATGTGATATCTTAAGAGAAGCTGATGCTATATACATGGATATACTAAAAGAAGAGGGATTATACAAAGAAATATGGCAAGCATTTGCTACATTACCAGATGTAAAAACAGTTGGAGTTATGGGAGATGAAAGAACTTATGCGTACTTAGTGGGTATAAGAGCAGTTACTTCTTCTGATGGAATGACTTCAGATTGGTACAAAATGCCGTATGACGTATTAGAAAAAATATCTAATAGAATAGTAAATGAAGTTGATGGAGCTAATAGAGTAGTTTACGATATAACTTCTAAACCACCAGGAACAATAGAGTGGGAATAACAATTAAATAATCTAGTTTAGATACAAAAATAAAAGCACATTAAGAATATAAACTTTGAATCTTATACAAAATATAGACATAAATGAAAGATTAGGACATCAGGAGGAAAAATATGAAATTAAAAAAATTAGTAGCTATGAGTACAGCTGTGGTTATAGCTTCATCAATGTTAGTAGGGTGTAGCAATAAATCACCAGAAGAAAACAAGTCTGGTAATAAGAACTTAAAGATAGGTATGGTAGCAGATGTTGGTGGAGTAAATGATGAATCATTTAACCAAAGTGCATGGGAAGGTCTTCAACAAGCCAAAGAAGATTTTGGAATAGAAGTTAAGTTAATAGAATCTAAACAAGCATCAGAGTATCTTACAAATATGGAAAGCTTATTAGATGAAGATGTTGATTTAGTTATTGGTGTAGGAAATACTATGAAAGACGACATAAAAAAAGAAGCTGAAAATTACCCAGATAAGCAATTTGCTATAATAGATGAGACTTATGAAGATGGAATTCCAGAGAATGTTACTCCTATATTATTTAAGTCAAATGAAGCAGCGTATTTAACAGGATTAATAGCTGGAAAAAGTACAAAAACTAATAAAGTCGGTTTTATAGGTGGTATGCAGTTCCCAGTTATAGAAAAATTTGAATATGGATATATGGCAGGAGTAAAGGAAGCTAATTCAGCAGCAGAAGTAAAATCTCAATATGCTGGTACATTTGGAGATGCAGCAAAAGGAAAATCTATAGCTAATCAAATGTACGTAAATGGAGTAGATATAATTCTTTCAGCAGCAGGAGGAACAGGATTAGGTGCAATCGAATCTGCAAAAGAACAAGATAAATATGCAATAGGTGTAGATAGAGACCAAAGTAGTTTAGCTCCAGAGAATATTTTAACTTCAGCCTTAAAAAGAGTTAATGTAGGTGTATATGATACTGTTAAGGATTTTGTTGAAGGTAAATCAATAGGTGGAAAAGAGAAAATATACGGACTTAAAGAGGATGGTGTAGGTATACCAGAAAGTACTAAGAATTTAGTATCTCCAGAAATATTAGATTATGTTAATACTATGATAGAAAAGATAAAGAAAGACGAAATAAAAGTTCCTTCTAATGAACAAGAATATAAACAAATGAATAAGTAATAATAAAAAGAAGACCATAATTATGGTCTTCTTTTATTACAACTAAAATAAACACGAACCATTTCGATAAAAATAAATAAAATATACTAAAATATATTGAAAAATAAATTATTATATAATATAATAATTTATATAACACAGGAAAAACACGAACTTTTAAATAAGAAACAAAAAATAGGAGGGTATAAATGCAAGCCATTAAAACATCACAAAAAGGGTTACTAGAGAGAACATTTAAATTATCAGAGAATAATACAAATGTAAAAACAGAAATATTAGCAGGTATAACAACATTTATGACCATGGCATATATATTAGTTGTAAATTCAAGTATACTTTCAGAAGCAGGCATGGATAAAGGTGCAGTATTTACAGCAACAGCAATATCAGCATTTGTAGGAAGTTGTATAATGGGGTTATTAGCAAATTACCCTATAGCTTTAGCACCGGGTATGGGATTAAATGCATTTTTTGCATATTCAGTAGTATTAGGTATGGGGCATGATTGGCAATTTGCACTATGTGCAGTCTTAATAGAAGGAATTATATTTATATTACTTACAATAACGAATGTCAGAGAAAAAATAATAGACTGTATACCAGAAGTTTTAAAGCATGCAGTTACAGCAGGAATTGGACTTTTTATAGCGTTTATAGGATTAGCAAATGCAGGTATAGTTACAAATGGAGCAACAATACTTGCTTTAGGAGATGTAACTAATCCATTAGTTTTATTAACATTAGTGGGGATATTATTAGCAGGATTTTTATTAGCAAAAAATATAAAAGGAGCATTCCTTATAGGAATGTTAACAATATCAGCAGTAGGTATGGTAGCTGGATTAGTGGAGTTACCAAAAGGAATAGTATCGGCTGTACCATCATTAAAGCCAGTATTTTTAGGAGCTTTATCTATTTCACCTAGTGAAATATTTAGTTTTGATATGATAGTAGTTGTATTTACATTTTTATTTGTTGATTTATTTGATACAGTAGGATGTTTAGTAGGAGTAGCATCAAAAGGAAATATGTTAGATGAGAATGGAAAATTACCAAGAGCAAAGGAAGCTCTATTTGCAGATGCTATAGGAACTACAGTAGGAGCACTTTTAGGAACTTCTACAGTTACAGCTTATGTTGAGAGTGCAGCAGGTATAGGAGAAGGTGGTAGAACTGGTCTAACAGCAGTTACTACGGGAATGATGTTCTTATTATCATTATTCTTTGCACCAATATTTACAGCTATACCAACTCAAGCAACAGCTCCAGTACTTATATTAGTAGGAGTTATGATGGCAAGCTCGTTATCAAAAATAGATTTCTCAGAGTTTACAAATGCAATACCAGCATTTCTAACAGTAATTATGATGCCTCTTGCTTACAGTATAGCAGATGGTATAATATTCGGGATTATATCATTTACAGTATTGAAATTAGCTACAAATAATAAAAAAGACGTAAATTTATCATTAATAATACTTTGTATATTGTTTGTATGTAAATTTATATTCTTAAAATAGTTAAACCAAAAGTACCTAGTATTTAAAATTCTAGGTACTTTTTTTTACGTTTAAGCGAATTGAATTTTTATTCACGAATAATTATTAAAAAATTATTAAAAATGTTGAAATAATACGGTACTTATATTAATATATATAGTATAAGGTACGTTATAAATCAAATTTTAGTTATTTCAATTCAAAATAATATTCGTAAAAATATTATTTTGAATTATAAAATATAAATTATTTATGGAGGCGTAAAATGAAAGTAGCTGTAGTTATGGGATCTAAGTCAGACTATCCAAAGTTAGAAGAGGGAATAGTATTATTAGAAAAATATGGAGTAGAAGTAGCAGTAAGAGCGTTATCAGCACACAGAACACCAAAGCAACTTATGGAATTTTTAGGAGAAATAGAAGATAACACAGACGTAATAATAGCAGCAGCAGGAAAAGCAGCCCATCTACCAGGGGTAATAGCATCTCATACTTTAATACCTGTAATAGGATTACCAATTAAATCATCAACTATGGATGGATTAGATTCACTTTTATCTATAGTTCAAATGCCAAAAGGAATACCAGTAGCAACAGTAACAATAGATTTAGGACTTAATGCAGCTTTAATGGCACTTCAAATAATGAGTATAAAATATCCAGTTTTAAAAGAAAACTTAAAAGCATATAGAAAAGAGATGGAAGAACAAGTAATAGAAGATGATAAAAATCTAAGGGGGATAAAATAATGTTATTATATGAAGGAAAAGCAAAGCAAGTATACGGTACAGAAAATAAAGATGAATACGTAGTTTACTTTAAGGATGATGCAACTGCATTTAATGGGGAAAAGAAAGCAGAGATATCTTCTAAAGGTATATTAAATAATAAAATATCTACAATAATGTTCGAAATGTTACACAAAGAGAATATCGAAACACACTTCATAAAAAGCTTATCAGATAGAGAAATGCTAGTAAAAAAAGTTGAAATATTACCACTTGAAGTAATAGTAAGAAATATAACAGCGGGTTCTTTCTGCAAAAGAGTAGGAATGGAAGAAGGAATAGTTTTAGAAGAACCTATCTTTGAAATATGCTACAAAAATGATGCATTTGGAGATCCAATGATAAACAATGATCATGCAGTAGCAATGAAATTAGCTAATAGAGAAGAATTAGACTTTTTAAAAGAAGAAACTTTAAAAATAAATGAGTTAATGAAATCATTCTTCTTAAAAATGAACTTAAAACTAGTAGACTTTAAATTAGAATTTGGTAAAGATGCAGATGGAAATATAATACTAGCAGATGAAATATCTCCAGACACTTGTAGATTATGGGATGTAAATACAAATGAAAAACTAGACAAAGACAGATTTAGAAGAGACCTTGGAGATTTAGTGGCAGGATACGAAGAGGTTCTTTCAAGAATGAATAATAATTAGGGGGAAGTCTCATGTGCGGTATTGTAGGTATTTATTCAAATAAAGATATATCAAAAGAATTATATTATGCATTATATTCTATTCAACATAGAGGTCAGGAAAGTTGTGGAATGGCAATATCAGATGGTGAAAATATAAATTATAAAAAAAGCATGGGCTTAGTTGGAGACGTATTTAAAGAAAGTGAATTATCTGAATTAAAAGGAAGTATGGGAATTGGTCACGTTAGATATTCAACTGCTGGAGGAAGCCATTTAGCGAATTGTCAGCCTTTAGTTGGAAGCTGCAGAAAAAGAAAATTAGCTTTAGCTCACAATGGAAATTTAGTAAATGCAAATTACTTAAGAGATATGTTAGAAGAAGATGGGTATATGTTCCAAGCTAACTCTGATACTGAAGTAATTTTATATATATTAGCTAGATACTATAAGGGAGATATAGTAGAAAGTTTAAAAATAACAATGGACTATATTAAAGGAGCTTACTCATTAGTAATAATGGGAGAAGAAGAACTAGTTGCAGTTAGAGATCCTCATGGATTTAGACCTTTAATATTAGGCAAAAAAGGTGAAGAATATATATTTGCATCTGAAAACTGTGCTATAGATATACTTGGTGGAGAAGTTATAAGAGACGTTGAGCCAGGAGAAATAATAGTAGTAAAAGATGGAGAATTAAAATCATACTTCTATTCTGAAAACTATAAATCAGTTAAAAAGAGTTGTATATTTGAACATATTTATTTTGCTAGAAATGACGCTACTATAGACAAGGTTAATGCTTATGACTTTAGAGTTAAATGTGGAGAAATGTTAGCTAAAAATGACAATATTAAAGCAGACATAGTAGTACCAGTACCTGATTCGGGTTGGGCTGGCGCTGTTGGATATTCTACTGCAAGCGGAATACCTCTTAGTGAAGGGCTTGTTAAAAATAGATATGTAGGAAGAACTTTTATAAAGCCTACTCAAGAAGAAAGAGAAATTGGGGTTAAAATAAAACTAAATCCTCTTTCAAGTGTAGTAAAAGGAAAATCAATAGTGTTAGTAGATGACTCTATAGTTAGAGGAACCACTTCAAAATTAATAATAAAATCATTAAAAGATGCGGGAGCTAGTGAAATACACTTAAGAATAACTTCACCGCCAGTTCAATATTCTTGTTATTACGGAATAGATACACCAAATAGGGCAAACTTAATAGCTTCATACAATAGCGTAGATGAAATTAGAGCGTATATAGGTTGTGACACATTAGAGTTTCTAGATATAGATGCAATGATAGAAGCAACAGATAATAAAGCTACTTTCTGTAAAGCATGTTTTGACGGAGATTATCCAGTGAAGAAAATCGATAGGGAGGAATTATTTTCATGTTAACATACAAGCAATCAGGGGTTGATATAGACGAGGGAAATAGAGCGGTAGATCTTATAAAAGGAAAAATAAAATCTACTTATGACAACAACGTAATAGGAGATTTAGGAAACTTTAGTGGTTTATACAGTTTAAAAGATTTCGTAAACATGGAAGAGCCAGTTCTACTTTCATCTACAGATGGTGTTGGTACAAAGTTAAAGTTAGCACAAATGATGGATAAACATGACACAGTAGGTATAGATTTAGTAGCTATGTGTGTAAATGATTTGATATGCCAAGGTGCAAAACCATTATTCTTCTTAGATTATATAGCAACAGGAAAATTAGTTGCAGAGCAAGTTGAACAGATAGTTGGTGGTATAGCTGATGGATGTAAAATGGCAGGCTGTGCATTAATAGGTGGAGAAACTGCTGAAATGCCAGGAATGTATTCAGGCGATGACTATGATTTAGCTGGATTTTCTGTTGGTATAGCAGATAAAGAAAAAATAATATCTGGTCAAAATGTAAAATCAGGAGATGTGTTAATAGGAATATCTTCAAGTGGTGTACACAGTAATGGATATTCATTCATAAGAAAAATATTCTTAGATACATATAATTATAAACTAGAACAACATATAGAAGAACTTGGAATGACTTTAGGAGAAACACTTTTAACTCCTACTAAAATATACGTTAAATTAGTTTTAGAATTAATGAAACAAAGTGAAATAAAAGCTATAGCACATATAACGGGTGGTGGAGTAATAGAAAACATACCAAGAGTAATACCTAAAGGACTAGGAATAGATATAAAGAGAAATTCTTGGGATAAACCAGCTATATTTAAAATGATAGAAGGCTTTAATACAATAGATGAGAGAGAGCTTCATAAGAGTTTTAATATGGGAATTGGATTAGTACTAGTAGTTAATAAAGAAGAAGCTAAAAGTGTTGTAGACTTTATAAACAGTAGAGAAGAATCAATAAATATAGATACTAAATACAATGATTTATTAAAAGATAAAGCTTATATAATAGGCGAAGTAGTAGATACTCATGAGGGAGTAAACTTATGCTAAACATTGGAGTTTTAATATCTGGTGGAGGTACAAATCTACAAGCTATTATAGATGAAACTAAAGCTGGAGGAATAAATGGCAAAGTAAAAGTCGTTATTTCAAGTAAAGAAAATGCTTATGGTTTAGAAAGAGCTAGACTAAATAATATAGAAGCAATATATGAAACAGATGAAGATAAAGTAATAGAAATATTGAAAGAAAATAATATAGATTTGATAGTTTTAGCAGGTTATTTAAAAATAATTACACCTAAATTTGTAGAAGAATTTAGAAATAAAACAATAAATATCCACCCATCACTAATACCTTCTTTCTGCGGAAAGGGGTATTACGGTGAAAAGGTACATCAAGGTGTTCTAAATTATGGAGCTAAAGTAACTGGAGCAACTGTTCATTTTGTAGATGAGGGAGCAGATACAGGAGCTATAATCATGCAAGAAACTGTAAAAGTAGAAGATAATGATACAGCATCTACACTAGCAAAAAGAGTGCTAAATGTAGAACATAAGATTTTAAAAGAAAGTATAAAGTTATTCTGTGAAAATAAATTAAGTATTCAAGGTAGGAGAGTGTTTATAAATGAGTAAAAGAGCATTGATAAGCGTGACAGATAAAAGTGGAGTTGTAGAATTTGCTAAAGAATTAAATAACTTAGGATATGAGGTTATATCTACAGGAAACACCTTTAAAATGTTAAAAGACAACGGGGTAAGTGCAATAACTATTGATGAAGTTACTAAGTTTCCAGAAATGTTAGATGGTAGAGTTAAAACATTAAATCCATATATACATGGGGGAATACTTTACAAAAGAGATGAACAGTCTCATGTAGACACTGTAAATGAATACAAAATAGGAGCAATAGATTTAGTAGTAGTTAACCTATATGACTTTGAAGGAACACTAAAAGCAGGAAAAAGCCATGAAGAAATGATAGAAAATATAGATATAGGTGGACCATCTATGATACGTTCAGCAGCTAAAAATCATAAAGATGTAACTGTTATAGTAGATGTTGCTGATTACGATATGATAATAGAAAAATTAAAAACTAATACATTAACATTAGAAGATAGAAGAAAATTAGCTTATAAAGCATTCTCAACTACTGCAAGATATGATGCTCTTATATCAACTTACTTTGCAGGAGTAGTTAATGATGCTTATCCAGAAATACTTAATTTAACATTCCAAAAAGAGCAAACATTAAGATACGGTGAAAATCCACACCAACAAGGTGTTTTATATAGTCAACCCAATGCAAAAAATCCAATATTAAACTATGAACAATTAAATGGGAAAGAACTTTCTTTCAATAATATAAATGATCTACATGGATGCTTAGAAGTAATGAGAGAATTCAAAGATGATGTACAAGTTGTTTCAGTAGCAATAAAACACACTAATCCATGTGGAGTAGGAATAGGAAAAAATGCATATGATTCATATACAAAATGTTATGAAGCAGATAAGGTATCTATATTTGGTGGAATTGTAGGGGTTACATCAACAATAGATGCAGATACAGCTAAGAAAATGAATGAAATATTCTTAGAAATAGTAGTAGCTTATGATTACACAGAAGAAGCTTTAGAGATATTAAGACAAAAGAAAAACTTAAGAGTATTAAAACTAGCTAAGATAGAAGATAGTTTACAACCATATGATATGAAATATTTAGATGGTAAATTATTAGTTCAAGATAAAAACAATGCATTAGCTGAAAAGTATGAAACAGTAACAAAATTAAAACCAAATGAGTCTCAAATTAAAGATATGGAATTTGGTATGAAGATAGTTAAAAACATGAAGTCAAACGCAATAGTTATTGTTAAAGATGGTCAAACTTTAGCATCAGGATGTGGTCAAACTTCAAGAATATGGGCACTAAAAAATGCTTTAGAAAATAATAAAGACAAAGACTTTACGGGAGCGGTATTTGCTTCAGATGCATTCTTCCCATTTGAAGACTGTGTAGATTTAGCACATGAATTTGGAATAACGGCAATAGTGCAACCTGGTGGTTCTATGAATGATAAAGATTCAATAGCTGCTTGTGATAAATATGAAATGACAATGGTGTTTACAGGGATAAGACATTTTAAACACTAGGGGGTAGATTATGAAAATACTAATTATAGGTGGTGGCGGTAGAGAACACGCCATAGCTTGGAAATTAAATAATGAGAATAGGGTAGAAAAAATATACTGTGCTCCAGGAAATGCAGGAATATCAAAGGTAGCTCAGTGTTTAAATATAAATGATAGTGATATAGACAACTTATTAAAATTTGCTAAAGAAAATAGTATAGATTTAACTATAGTAGGTCCAGAGGTTCCACTTGTTAAGGGTATTGTAGATGAGTTTGAAAAAGAAGGTCTTAGAATTTTTGGTCCAAACAAAGAATGTTCACAGTTAGAAGGAAGTAAAGCTTTCTGTAAGGAATTTATGGTAAGACATAACATACCAACAGCAAAATATAAAGAATACACAAATCTAGAAGAAGCTATAAGTGAAATAGATAGTTTTGGATATCCAGTAGTTATAAAAGCAGATGGATTAGCTGCAGGTAAAGGTGTTGTAATACCTGAAAATAAAGAAGAAGCTATAAAAACTTTAAAAGAGATGATGAGTGATAAAAAATTTGGTTCAGCTGGAGATAAAGTAGTTGTAGAAGAATTTTTAAAGGGAATAGAAACTTCTATACTAGCTTTTGTAGATAACGAGAGCATAGTTCCTATGGTAAGCGCAAAAGACCATAAAAAAGTATACAACTATGAACAAGGACCTAACACAGGAGGAATGGGAACCTTCTCGCCAAGTGAAATATATACAGAAGAATTATCTAAAGAAATACAAGAAGATGTATTAAATAAAACTTTAGAAGGCTTTAAAAAAGATAGTTTAGACTATAAAGGAATTTTATTTGTAGGATTAATGATAACTGAAGATGGACCTAAGGTTCTTGAATATAACGTAAGATTTGGAGATCCAGAAACACAATCGGTTTTATTTAGACTAGATACAGACTTACATGAAATAATAGAGGCTATATTAGAAAATAACTTAAAAAATATAAATATAAATTACAAAAAAGAAGAAGCAGTATGTGTAATGCTTACTTCAGGAGGATATCCTGATAACTATGAAAAAGGCAATATAATTACAGGTCTTGAAAATTTAGATGAAGATATAGTAGTATTCCACAGCGGAACTAAAATTGTAGATAATAAATTAGTAACTAATGGGGGGAGAGTATTAGGAGTAACAGCTAGAGCTAATACTGTTAATGAAGCTGCTAAGAAAATATATGAAAACATTAAAAAAATAAACTTTGAAGGAATACACTACAGAACAGATATAGGAATGTAATTGTACCCAAATTTCTAAAAAGGGAGATAAAATATGTTAGATACTATAAGTTTAGAGTCAAGCGTTAGAAGAATATTAGTAGAGAAAAGACAAGGCTTCGACCTTGAAGCTACAGCTTTGAAAAATGATTTAGTAGAAAATTTACACATAGATACTATAGAAGATATAAGAATTTTAAATAGATATGATATAGAAGGAATAGATGAGGTTGTATATGAAAATGCAGCTAAAACTATATTTTCTGAACCTAATTTAGACTTAGTTTATCATGAAACATTAGAAGTTACAGAAGGTAAAGAAACTAATGAAAGAGTATTTGCTATAGAATACTTACCAGGTCAATATGACCAAAGAGGTGACTGGGCAGCTCAATGTGTTCAAATCTTAAACCAAGGTGAAAGACCAGCTATAAACACAGCAAAAGTATATATCTTAAAAGGAAATATAACTAATGAACAATTTGAACAAATAAAAAATTACTGCATAAACCCAGTTGATAGTAGAGAAGCTAGCCTAGAAAAACCTGAAACTTTAAAGATGGAAATGGAAATACCTACAGAAGTAAAAATACTAGATGGATTTATAGATTTGACTACAGAAGAGTTAAACAACTTCTTAAATGAGCAAGGTCTTGCTATGACAATAGATGACTTAGCTCATGTTCAAGGATATTTCAAAAATACTGAAAAAAGAAATCCAACTATAACAGAAATAAAAGTACTAGATACTTATTGGTCAGATCATTGTAGACACACTACTTTTATGACTGAAATAGAAGATATAAAAATAGAAGAAGGTAAGTACACAGATATAGTTAAAGAATCTTATGATATGTACCTTGACTCTAGAAAAAATGTATATGTAGACAGACAAAAAGATATATGTTTAATGGATATAGCAACCATAGCTATGAAAGAGTTAAGAAAAGAGGGTAAGCTAGAAGATTTAGATGTAAGTGAAGAAATAAATGCTTGTAGTATAAATGTTGACGTTGAAATAGATGGAAAAGTTGAGCCATACTTAGTAATGTTCAAAAATGAAACTCACAACCATCCAACAGAAATAGAACCATTTGGTGGAGCAGCAACTTGTTTAGGTGGAGCAATAAGAGATCCATTATCGGGAAGAAGTTATGTATATCAAGCAATGCGTGTTACAGGAAGTGCTGACCCAAGAACTACTTTAGAAGACACATTACCTGGAAAGCTAATGCAAAGAAAAATAACTACTGAAGCAGCTCATGGATATAGTTCTTATGGTAACCAAATAGGACTTACAACAGGTCAAGTGTGTGAAGTTTATGATGAAGATTTCGTAGCAAAGAGAATGGAAATAGGGGCAGTAATAGCTGCAGCACCTAAAGAAAATGTAATTAGAGAAGTACCACAAAACGGAGATATAGTAATACTTCTTGGAGGAAAAACAGGAAGAGATGGATGTGGAGGAGCTACAGGTTCATCCAAAGAGCATAGTGAAGAATCTATACTTACTTGTAGTGCGGAAGTTCAAAAAGGAGATGCTCCTAACGAAAGAAAAATACAAAGATTCTTTAGAGAAAAGCAAGTAGCACAAATGATAAAAAGATGTAACGACTTCGGAGCAGGTGGAGTATGTGTTGCAATAGGAGAAGTTGCAGACAGTTTAGATATAAACTTAAACTTAGTACCTAAAAAATATGATGGATTAGATGGAACTGAAATAGCTATATCAGAATCTCAAGAACGTATGGCAGTAGTTATAGAAGCATCTAACAGAGATAAATTCATAGACTTAGCAAGAAAAGAAAACTTAGAAGCAACTCATGTAGCTACAGTAACAGATAGTGGATATATGAGAATGTTTTGGAATGATAAAGCTATAGTTAATATGAGTAGAGAGTTTATAGAAACTAATGGAGTTAAGCAAACTACTAAAGTTCATGTTGCTAAAGTAAATGAAGAAAATCCATTCTTTATAGATAAATCTCAAGAAAGAGAATGTGAATTAGCAACAGATGTTAACTTAAAAGATAAATTCATAAATGTATTATCAGATTTAAATGTCTGTTCACAAAAAGGATTAGTAGAAAGATTTGATAATACAATAGGTGGAAATACTGTTCTTTTACCATTTGGAGGTAAGCATCAAGCTACACCAACTCAAGGAATGGTTGCTAAAATACCTGTACTTGGCAAAGAAACTAATACTTCAACAATAATGACTTATGGATATAATCCTAAGATAGGAAAATGGAGTCCGTTCCATGGCGCATTATATGCAGTAGTTGAATCTGTGTGTAAAACTGTGGCTATTGGGGGTAACTATAATAATGTAAGACTTACTTTACAAGAGTATTTTGAAAAACTTGGGGATAACCCAACAAGATGGGGTAAACCATTTGCAGCACTGTTAGGTGCATACTATGCTCAAAATAAACTAGGTATACCTGCAATAGGTGGAAAAGATAGTATGTCTGGAACGTTTAAAGACATAGATGTACCACCAACATTAGTATCATTTGCAGTAGATACAATAGATGCAGAATATGTAATGTCACCTGAGTTTAAGGGAGCTAATTCTACTGTAGTAATGTTATGCACAAGTAGACTAGAAAATGGCATAGTTGACTTTGATATATTAAAGCAAAATTTATCTAAGGTAACAGAACTTATACACAGTAAGCAAGTATTATCAACATATGCACTAGGATATGCAGGAGTTGGAGAAGCAATAAGTAAGATGGCTTTTGGTAATAGAATAGGATTTAAATTCAATAATAAAACAGAAGATTTATTTGAAGCTAACTATGGAAATATAGTTCTTGAATTAGCTGAGAATAACCTAGATTTATTAGAAGGATGCAATTACACAGTACTAGGAACTACTACACCAGAAAAAAGCATAATAATAGAAAATGAAGAAATATCATTAGAGGAATTATACAAAGCTCACTGTGCTACACTTGAGCCAATATTCCCAACAAAAGCATCAATTGTAAAAGGTAAATTAGAAACGATAAGCTTTATATCTCAAGGAGAAGCTAAAAAATCATCAATAAGTATAGCTAAACCAAGAGTATTTATACCAGCATTCCCAGGAACAAACTGTGAATATGATTCACAAAGAGCTTTTGAAAGAGCTGGGGCACAAGCTAATATAGAAGTATTTAGAAATCTAACTTATAGTGATATAGAAGATTCTATAGAGCAAATAGTTAAGCAAATAAAACAATCACAAATAATAATGTTACCAGGAGGATTTAGTGCTGGAGATGAGCCAGATGGTTCAGCTAAATTTGTGGCTACAGTGTTTAGAAATCCTAGAGTAGCAGAAGCTATAAATGAATTTTTAACTAAGCAAGATGGATTAATGTTAGGTATCTGTAATGGGTTCCAAGCTTTAATAAAACTTGGATTAGTACCATATGGAGAGATAAGAGAAACTTGTGTAGATGCGCCAACTCTTACTTACAACAATATAGGAAGACATCAAGCTAAGATGATTCAAACAAGAATAGCATCAAATAAGTCTCCATGGCTTTATGGAACAGAGGTAGGAGACGTTCATAGCGTAGCAGTATCTCATGGAGAGGGTAAGTTTGTTGCGAGTGAAGAGGTTATGAGAGAACTAATAGCAAATGGTCAAGTGGCGACTCAATATGTTGATTTTAATGGTGATGCTACTTATGATATAGACTTTAATCCAAATGGATCTACTTATGCAGTTGAAGGTATAACAAGTCTTGATGGTAGAGTATTT
>NZ_JBOFOR010000121.1:0-1640 GCF_051659545.1 Romboutsia sp.
TCTATATTGTTTATTATATACTACATAGAAAACTATATTCAAGGTGAGTGTTCTATACCTGTTTAATCAAGTTCAAGACCGAGCAATTCCACCCCATAGCTAAAGCAAGGGGCTATCTTGCTCAATTATTGTATATTTATCGAAAAGGTTTTAACAAATATATAATTTATTAAAATATTTATTTTCAACTCACAAAAACAAAGGTAGTCAATTTGACTACCTTATACTTTTATCAATTAATTTTTGATAAACATATTTCATATGTTCTTCATTAGTAAGCTCTAGTACTTTTTCTATCTCTACCCAAGCTACACCACTATTTTCATCAGCTTTTATTTTAACTTCTTCACTTTCATTAGCTACTAATACATAAGCCACTGATAAATGTAAGTGTGGTGCTACATATTTTCCTTTTTTAACATGTGCTTTTACTGGAAGAATGTCTATACAACAAATTTCCTCTGTTGCTGGAATAATATTCTCTACACCAGTTTCTTCTTTTGCTTCTTTTATTGCTACTTCTAATAAGTTACTGTCCCCATCAGCATGTCCACCTGTCCATCCCCATGATTTGTAGATATTATGATGTATCATAAGTACCTTATCCCTATTTTTATTAACTATAAATCCTGAAGAAGTAACATGAGCAACTTCATTTTCTCTAGTTAATACATTTTCATTTTTTTCGATAAAATCTAATATTATTTCCTTGTCCTTTTCCTCTTGCTCATTCAAAGGTATGTACGATTCTAGCTTTTTAATATATTCCATAATGTTTACTCCTTTTATTGTCTATCCTCTATTAAATAATACTATTAATGTTGCTTATTTTCAATAATAAAGCCATTGATATTATACCAATGGCTTATTACCTAATTCAAACTTTAATCTATATATAATCCCATAGTAATAGTGTTATAATAAATACCGTTCACACAATTATCCTTTTTTAGCAAACCTTCTCTTTCAAATCCAAACTTCTCGTATAATTTAATGCCTCTCTCATTGTCTTCTCTAACCAAAAGACTTATCTTTTTTGTTATGCCGTTAGACTTAGCCCATTCTATAAGGTAACTCATAACCTCATTACCAAGACCAATGCCCCAGTATTTTTTTCTAAAACTTATTCCTAAAGTTCCATTATGCTTGATTCTTTCTTTTTGTAAAGAAGTTATAGAAGCAATTCCTGCTATTTCATCATTTATAATAGCGAGTACCATCTTAGAATCTTCCATGCTATTATTTTTTTCTATGTATTGCTCTTCATCTTCTATACTTATCAGAAATTCATTTTCTCCAAAAGTCAAAAAGTCACTCTCTCCTCCAACTATATTACAATATTCTATCATAGCTTTTGCATCTTCTTTTGTTGGTGTTCTTAAAATTGCAGTTTCCCCATTTTTTAGTTTAACTTCCTTCATCTCTACCCCTCCTTAAATTTATATCTATATCCCCTATTTATCTCAATATAATTTTATTTTTGTATAACCTTACTCGCAACGTGAACTACTCACCACTTAACTACCTACGGTAACGTTTGAAGTGGGAGCTTCTTGGTCAATAGTACCATTGTACTAAGTATCTCCAAGCTTATAGGATAGTTCCTATCCCAACTGTATACCAAAATTATATAGCTAATT
>NZ_JBOFOR010000122.1:0-6812 GCF_051659545.1 Romboutsia sp.
TTTATCTATTTTTATAGATGAAATCGGAAGTTTTACTAGATAATTTAGAGAAGAATATCCTGTGCCAAAGTCATCTAAAAATATTTCTATTCCTAAATTTTTCAACTCCGATATAATATCTATGCTTTTTTCCATATTATCTAAAAATATACCTTCTGTTATTTCTATGCCTATCCAAGATGGATTTACCTTTGTTTCTTTTATAATACTTTTTACTTCTAGAATAAAATCTTCTCTCATAAGCTGTATTGGTGATATATTTATAGATACGTTTATTTCATCTTCTGAGTTTTCATTTATTTCCCTTGCAAAAACACACGCTGTTTCAAAAATAAATTTTCCTATTTTATGAATAAGCTTATTTTGTTCAATAATACTTATAACTTTGCTAACAGGAATATTTTTATATTTTTCATTATTCCATCTAAATAAAGATTCAAAACCTACTAAAGTTTTATCACCAGAAAATTGTGGTTGATAGTGTAAACATATCTCTCCTTTTTCTATAGCATTATATAGATCTACCTCTATGTTTGAATTAGTCTCTATCTCTTCAATCATTCCATCTTCATAGAAATGAAAGGTATTTTTGCCTTTCTTTTTGGCGCTATACATGGATAAATCTGCTTTTATTAATATACTTTCTATAGTATCTTCTGGTGAAGAATTTGCTACTCCAATACTTCCTGATACAAAGCATTTTTGCCCCCCTATACAAATATCTAAACTTATTTTACTCATAAGTTCATTTAGAAAATTTACCAGTTCTTCATTTTCTTCTTTTTCTTTTGTAACTATAACAAACTCATCTCCACCAATTCTAGCAACAAAGTCTTCCTTAAAAAACTCACATATTCTATTAGCAATAATCTTTAAAACATCATCTCCAAATTTATGCCCATATACATCATTTATTTTTTTGAATTCATCTATATCAATAAACATTACCGTAACAATTTCATTTTTTAATTTATCTTCTAAGTAACCATATAAACCTCTACGGTTTGGGATTTTCGTCATAAAATCTGTCCCTATATTTTTTAGCATATTCACTTCTCTTAGTTTAAAATCTGTAATATCTTGTGATGTTCCTATTACTCCTACTACTATCCCCTCCGAATCAAACAATGGAGATTTAGTAACTCTATAAACCTTTTCCTCAGTTGTAAATAATTGAATTTCTTCAAATGTGATTGGCTTTTTAGTTTGAATTATAATATTGTCTTCTTCTATAAATCGATTTGCTATTTTTTCATCCCATAGTTCTATATCTGATTTTCCAATTATTTGACTAGGTATTGTTTGTGAAAAGTCACAGTATTTAGAGTTTAATTCTGTGTATATTCCTCTATTATCTTTTACCCATACAGCAATAGGAATTTTGTCTATTAAGCTTTGAAATTTCTTATCTTTATTTTTTATTATTCTTTTATATTGTTGTATCTCCTGTAGATTTTCATCTAACATATCCATAGTACTTTTTTTATTCATAGCTACCCCCCTTTGCTACAACTTGTTTTGTATAACCTAATTTATATATTGAAAAAGTATTTATACATTGAATATAGTATTTATTCTAAGGTTTTGCAATATAAAAGGACATCACTAATATTTACAATTAGAGATATCCTTTTACAATTCATCTTGTTATCTTGGTTCCACTATTGATATTACACAATATTCTTCTCTTAAGTGAACATGTAGTCTTTCTTCTACATCTTCAAATTTTACGTTTTTTACAACTTCTAAGTAATCTAGTAAATTTATATCCTTAAAATTATAAGAAATAAAATTATTTGCTATAAAGTTTACAGAGTCAAAGTATTTTAAGAAATTACCTATTTTTTTCTTTTTAGTTCTTTCAAACTCATCTTTACAAAGCCCTTCAGATTTATATTTTTCAACATATTCTAATATTGCTCCTTTTACTGCTCTAGGGTCTTTAGATTCGCCTCCAATTATAGTAAATCCATAATCAACTTGAGAAGAGAAACCACCACCAAAGTTCTCATTTATAAGCCCTTTCATGTACAAATCTTCATAAAGTTTGCTTCCTCTTTTAAATATCATATCAACTAAAATTTCTGTTACAATTTCCTTTTTAAGTAATTCCTTTCCTTTTATGCCCACATTATTGTCCTTAAATGCTATATTAAACATAGACATTGATATTGGAAACTTAGCAACTATTTCTTTTTTATTTACATGATTGGGTTCCTCTGGATAAAATTTTTGTATTTCTTGATTTAGTTTTTCTACATCGTAATGATTTACTTTTTTTACTATTTCCATAACTTTGTCTTTTTCTAAATCACCTACAACAAATAATGCCATATTTCCCGGGTTATAAAATGTATTGTAACACTTATACAATTCTTCTTTAGTTATTTTATATATACTTTCTACTGTACCTGCTATATCTACTCTTACTGGATAATTTACGTACAATGCTTTTAGACAATTAAAATATACATTCCAATCTGCATCATCATTATACATTTTTATTTCTTGCTCTATTATACCTTTTTCTTTTTCTACATTCTCATCTGTAAAATAAGGTGTTTGTACATAATCTATTAAATGCTCTAAGCATTCATAGAAATTTTCTGTTGCTGTAAATAAGTATGCTGTTGTAGTAAAGTTAGTAAAGGCATTTGCACTTGCACCAAGTGTTGAAAACTTATCAAAGGCATTTCCTCCATCAGGTTGTTCAAACATTTTATGTTCTAAAAAATGAGCTATACCTTCATTTACCCTAATCTTTTCTTTTTCTCCAATAGGTACAAATTCTAATTCATTAGAACCATAGTTAGTAGCTAAAACTGCATACTTCTTAGTAAATCCATGTTTTGGCATAAAATAAACATCAAGTCCATTTTCTAATTTTTCGTAATAAACTTCTTCTTTTAATACATCATTAACTATTTTCTTCATTTTTGATCTGCCTCCATGATTAATTTCTTAAGAAATAAACAGTATCAAGTTCTATCTCTTTAAAAGCGTTAACTATATCTTCTGTTTTTACCTTAGCTACTTTTTCTATTATTTCTTCTACTGTAGAATTTGTTTGACTTATACCTTGAGCAAAATAGAAATCAGACATTCCACCTATACTATCTCCTAATGATTTCATTGAGTTTATTAGTGCTTTTTTGCTGTTGTCTAATTCATTTTCTGATATTTCTCCATTTTTCATGCTATGCATCTGTTCCTTAACTAATTCGACAGCCTTCTCATAGTTTTGGAACTCTATTCCTGAAGATATGAATAATATTCCCTTATATTTTTCAACCGCAGAATAAATATAGTAACATAAGCTTTCTTTTTCTCTTATATTTATGAACATTTTTGAATGAGGTCCTCCACCTAAAACACTAGACCCAACTACTAATGCATAATATTTATCTTCATCTTTAAAGTCTATATTTGTTCTGTATCCCATAACTAATTTACCTTGAGTTATATCCATCTTATCTTCTATTACTTTTACTTGTTCTATCTCTTTTTTGTAGTCTTCTCTAGGAACTTCTATTATAGTTCCTCTTTCGAATGTAAAATCTTTAGTTATTATGTCTACAATTTCTTTTTCTTCAAAATCCCCTTCTACTACGATTTCTATAGGAGATGTTTTAATTATTTCTTTGTAGTAATTGTATAAATCTTGTGGACTTATTTTATCTAAATCTTCTTCGTAACCAAGTTCACTAATGCTAAATCTTTCACCCTTGCACATTTCTTCAAAAGTTCTTTCAAGGGCATATCTACTTTTATCATTGATAATGCCTTGTATTCTATCTTTTAAATTTGTTTTTTCTATATCTACATATTCTTTTTTAAATCCACCGTCTATTACTAATGGTCTATTTACTACTTCATCTAAAAATTCTATAACTTGTTTAAAAATCTTTTCATCAAGATATTTTTCATTAGTACTTATTATTTTAAAACTAACTATTTGACGTTCTCCTCTTTTTGATACATCTGCAAATACAGTTGAACCGTACAAATCGTCCATTTTCTTAGATAATTCTCTAGTACTTGGATATTTTTCACAACCACTAGTAATTAAATTTGAAAGTAATGCATTTTTTGTTACTTCTTCTCTATCTAGAGTTCTTTGTAGGTATATACTTACAAGATTTGTTTTAAACTTAGTTTGAGGTATCAAAGTTAAGTTTATATTTTGACCTAGATTTATTTTTTTTACGTCTTCCATCTTAACCTCCTATTTGTTCTCTAAGTGATATTCTAGTAAAAATTTCTTCTACTATGGTGTCTATTTTTTTGTCCGGCTTTATATAGTAAAATTTAGTATTTCCCATATCAAGTTTTTCAAGTATACTTTCTACTAGATTTTTTGTATACATAGTATCAATTGTACTTGTAGGAAGTACAACATACAAGGTGTTAATTCCATATTCTAACAATTCTTCTCCTGACTTTATTATATCGTTTTTATTATTTTCTAAAAGAGGTAATTTTATTTGAATGTCTAAACTTTTTTCTTCATATTCTATGTAATCTTTGATTTTTTCTCTAAATAATATGTCTTGTTCTAGGTTATTTTTTTCTTGTAGGCCTATTAATAATACTCCTGAATCTTCTCCTAATTCTTTTATTTTCTTTAACACATCACTTGCGTACAACATAGCAAGAATATTTGACTTATAAAACGGCTGCAGTATTTCTATATCTGTCAAATTATATGCTATTAAGTTTAACTTTTCATATCTATCCTTAAAAATTTCATAGTCTTTTCCTTCTGTCATGAATAAAGGACAAATTATTATTTTTTTGTACCCTTGTGAGGTATATTCTTCTAAGGCTTTTTCAAAATATTGATTTGAATACATATATGAATTAACTACTTTGTAACTTTCCCCTAATTGATGACTTAATTTAGTTGAAATTTCTTCTGCATTTATTTTAAAATTGCTAGATCCTAAAGTATTGTAATAATTTTTATAATCACTTAACTTTTTTATGCCATTAAATAAGCTTTTGTATCCTTCCTTGTAATAAATTTCTGTTGATCTTTCTCTTAAATTGTAACTTTTACCTTCTCCTTCTGAAACTAATAAAACTAAAGTCTGTGATTTTTCTGATGTAGGTTGAGCATCTTTAAAGCTTATGTAATTTCTAAACCCAAAAGTTATCATGAAATTTACTCCAATAAAAGAAATTATAAGAGCATAAACCATATATTTATATTTTTTATCTACTATTATCTGCTTATAAAATGCTATAGCTGCTAAAACTATAAATATATTTTCAAGATTTCCTTTTACTATAAAGCTAAGAAACAAAGATGTAGCAAAAACCATTGCAACTAACATAAAACCAACCCCAATATTCATAAGTGTAGTTTACATCTATTATATATATGATGTATAATTAGAATGTATGTCTACAATAAGCTATTGTAAATATAAGAATTTAGCTTATTGAGAGGTTTCTAGAGCTTAATAGGTTGTTTAAATAAATTAAATTAACTTCTCCTAAGCGAGTAGTTATATTTAGCTTAATGAAAAGAAAATATGACCAAAGAGAGGAAGATTACACTATGAAATTAGGTATAGTAGGTTTACCAAACGTAGGTAAAAGTACACTATTCAACGCAATAACTCAAGCAGGGGCAGAATCTGCAAACTACCCTTTCTGTACAATAGAGCCAAATGTTGGTGTTGTATCAGTTCCAGATGAAAGATTAGAAGTATTAAAAGGATTATATGATTCAAAAAAAGTAGTTCCAACTGCTATAGAGTTCTGTGATATAGCTGGACTTGTTAGAGGAGCTTCTAAAGGTGAAGGTCTTGGAAACAAGTTCTTATCTCACATAAGAGAAGTTGACGCTATAGTTCACGTTGTTAGATGTTTCGAAGATCCTAACGTTATACACGTTGATGGTTCTGTAGATCCTTTAAGAGATATCGAAACTATAAACTTAGAATTAATATTCTCTGATATAGAAATATTAGAAAGAAGAATACAAAAGGGATCTAAAGCTGCTAGAGCTGATAAAACGCTCGCTTCTGAACTTGAATTCTTAAAAGAAATAATGGTTACATTAGAAGATGGTAAATGTGTTAGAACTATGGAATTTAATGATGACCAAAAAACTTTTGTTGATTCATTAAACTTACTTACTTCTAAGCCTGTAATATATGCTACTAACGTTTGTGAAGATGATTTAGCTGATGAAGCTGAAAACAATCAATACGTTAATATAGTTAGAGAATTCGCTTCTAGTGAAGATGCTGAAGTTGTAGTTGTTTGTGCTCAAATAGAAGCAGAAATATCTGAACTTGATTCTGATGAAGAAAAGAAAGAATTCTTAGAAACTTTAGGACTTGAGCAATCAGGACTTGATAAATTAATAAAATCTTCTTATGCATTATTAGGACTTATGTCTTACCTAACAGCTGGACCTCAAGAGGTTAGAGCTTGGACTATAAAGGTAGGAACTAAGGCTCCTGCAGCTGGTGGAAAAATCCACTCTGATATAGAAAGAGGATTCATAAGAGCGGAAACTATTGCTTTTAATGATTTAATTGGAGTTGGTACTATGAGTGCTGCTAAAGATAAAGGATTAGTTAGACTTGAAGGAAAAGAATATATAGTTAAAGATGGAGATGTTATATTATTCAGATTTAACGTGTAGGATACTAGAGTACTCAGTTATTGAGTGCTCTTTTTTATTTACTAGTTTAGGTATATATAGCCCGCTAAATGTGAAAATTATGCACCCCTTCCTTCCAGCAGGCTAGCTACAAATTCGCTTCGCTCATGGCGCCGACAGGTCGCTTAAAGGG
>NZ_JBOFOR010000123.1:0-1432 GCF_051659545.1 Romboutsia sp.
TCAAATTTTTCTAGAATTTCATCCCAATTTATTTCACTTTGTTCAATTAACATAGTTAGCCTCCATATTCAAGTTTTTATACTTTATATTTTAGCTAAAAAAATATTGGCATTCTAGTCGGATATTCTTTGACGCTTACTTTATATCTACTAGTTTTATAGAAGTTGTTTTTACCGTTCCTTCTAGTTTTCTTCCAAACTGATAAATTTGATTTCCATTAGTATTTTTAATACTCAAATAATAATTATTTTCTTTATCCTCTGTAAGAATTTTTTCAATATTATCAGTACTACCATTCTTAAGCATTTCTTGATAAATTTTATTTGCTTTATTATCTAGATTTGTTTCTATACCTTGAATTAAACTTGATATTTTATCAGACATACTATATTTGTAATATCCAAATAAAATAGTTGTATTTAAAATAAAAGTTACTACTGCTACTACTGCTAACTTTTCTCTAATCTTCATATTTTTGTCCCATAGGCTTAACTAACTTATATCCTACTCCCCAAACAGTTTTTATATATTTATTCTCTTTATCTATTTTGTTTCTGAGACTTTTAATATTTACTGCTACAGTTCCTATGTCTCCATAATCATTGCCCCATACATAATTATAAATTTGTTCTCTAGATAAAACTTGTCCTACATTTTCACATAGATATAAAAATAATTGAAATTCTCTAGTAGATAATTCTACTAATTTTTTATTTATGTAAACTTCATAACTATTTTTATATACTTCTATATCTCCAATAGTTATTTTGTTATTTTCGTCCTCATATTTTCTCTTTTCTCTTCTTAAATGTGCTTTTACTCTTGCTACTAATTCTTCCACTACAAAAGGCTTGGTAATATAGTCATCTGCTCCCATTTCAAGTCCTAATAAAGTATCTAAAATTCTCCCCTTAGCTGTTAGAAATATTATCGGACATGATACCTTATCTCTTATGCTTTTGCAGACCTCTAAACCATCCATTTTAGGCATCATAATATCTAATATAATCATAGATAAATCCAAATTACTATGTATAATCTCTAACGCTTCTTTTCCATCATGTGCTAACACTACTTCAAACCCCTCATCACTTAAAGAGTCTCCTATTAGAAGTGCAATTTCCTTATCATCATCTGCTATTAATATTTTTAACATCTTTACTCTCCTTAATATTATAAGTCATGCCAATATGGAGTGTTATTGACATGACTTTTTATATTTATTATACAATATAAACTTTTAATTACTTTGTTTTTTAAATATATTTAGAAACATTTTCCACGGATTATCTTCTTTCTTTTCTTCCTTCACAATGTTTTCTTTCTTTTCTATAGATATGCCTTCTGTTCTTATAGTAAATTGGACACTTTCTATATTTTTATTTTTTTCACTTGCAAAAGAAATTGGCTTAAAGTTACTATTTGAATATTT
>NZ_JBOFOR010000124.1:0-29475 GCF_051659545.1 Romboutsia sp.
GGCACGCCGCCAGCGTTCATCCTGAGCCAGGATCAAACTCTCAAATATAATTTAAAAAGTTGTCCATCGCTCAGCTAATCATTATCTGAATATCTGGCTTGGTTTGTTTGTGTTTTAATTCTGTTAAGAATTATGTTTGTTTCTATAAATTAACCTACTGTTTAATTTTCAAAGTTCTTATTGGCTCTTCCTGAGCACATTATTAATATTATCATGCTTTAAATAATACGTCAATATTTTTTTATATTTTTTATTTTTTATTTAGTTCTGATATTTATTATATTAAAATATCAGAACTAAATAAAGAAGTATTCCACTTAGTATTTATTTATATAATCACATTGTTACTACTTTATTGTTTCAACTTCTCTATCTAGTAGTTGTAAATTATAATCTCTTATTAAGTGTATTAACATATCTGCATATATAGGTTCTCCACTTTTGTTTTTCTTAGTACTATATCCTGCATCTTCTAGAGCTTTTGCTTGTGTTGTATAATGAGTAGCTTTAAATAATCCATTTTCACTATACCTTTTATTTTCTACCAAAAATTTACCTTGGTCTTTTATAGAATCCTCAATAGAATTATACACTCTAAAAGATGCTACTATTCTATCATTATAGTTTTCTCCAGTAGATACCTCTACTCTCTTTCCATTCCATCTTTGATCTGCTTTTATTCCAAATATATTATTACTTTCTTTAGTTAAGGAAGATTGCCCCCAGCCTGATTCTAAAATAGCCTGCGCTGTTGTAATTGAAGGTAGTATTCCATATTCATAATAATTTGCCTTAGATTTTTCAGATATATTTTTTAGAAAGTTTATTTTTTCTTTTTGATTTTCAATATTTGCTCCACCCAGAGATGTATTTTTTAAATCTTCCAAGTACATATTTGCATTATTCTTTTCTACTTTATCAAAACCTATTTCATCTAATACCTTATCAAATGTTTTCAATTTATAAACTGCTACGCCATCTTTATTTTCTTCTTTTACAATGAATTTTTTACCTACATCGATTACTTCTTTTTTCTTTATACTAGTTAAGTCTTTATTGTACTTTACCATATCTATTGCTAATAGTTCCTTCCAACTAAGTTGTGCTTTTCCTTCTCCTATTTCATCAGCTATGTTCATATAAAACTCAATTGTATTCCCCGAAATATTTTTACCTTTATATAAATCTTCAACATACTTAGTTATACTTACTAATGCTACTATACTTACTGTTATAGCTATAAAAATTCCAACCTTATTTAAACTGCTCTTCATTATATTTCTATATTTTTTTTTACCTAAATGTTTAATTTTCTTTTTCCCCATACACCTTCTCCAGTATTTTTATTTTCTATACTTCTTAATTATATAATTATTTACTAAGTTACAGTAATAAAATTCATATAATTTTGTACTTAATTTACAAAAAAAAGTAGGCTTGTGCCTACTTTGATTTTAATTCTATCCAAGCTCTATCGTATAGTTTTATATCACTTCCTAAGTCTACAAAGCTTTCTGCTTTTTTTATAACAGCTTCTGAAGGATATGCAACTGGATTAGAAGTTATTTCTTCATCTAATAAATCTAGAGCTCCTGTATTAGGAGTTGAGTAACCTATATACTCAGTATTTGTTTTTGCCACTTCTGGATCTAATAAGAAGTTAATAAACATTTCAGCCTCTTTTTTATTTTGAGCTGTTTTTGGTATAGCCATAGCATCTACCCATTTATTAGTTCCTTCTTTAGGTATAACATAAGACAAGTTAGGATTTTCTTCCATTAAAGTAACTGCATCACCTGAATAAATTATACCCATTACAACTTCTTCTGCTAAAAGTCTATCTTTACCTTCATCATTTACATATGCTAACACTAAATCCTTTTGTTTTTCTAAAAGTTCTTTAGCTTCATTTATTTCTTTAGGATTAGTAGAATTCAAGCTATATCCTAAGTCTTTCAAAGCTATTCCCATAGTATCTCTAACTGAGTCAAACATCATTATACTTCCCTTATATTTAGGGTTCCATAATATATCCCAACTATCTACAGGTTCTTTTACCATTTTTTTATTATATAATATACCAAAAGTTCCCCAATAATAAGGTACACTATACTCATTCTTCTTATCATATATAGGATTCATAAAACTTTCATCTATATACTTCATGTTTGGTATATTTTTAAAATCTATCTTTTGAAGAAGATCTTCATTTTTCATTTTTTCTACCATATAGTCTGATGGAAAAACTACATCATAATTAGTACTTCCACTTTTAACTTTTTGGTACATCATTTCATTAGTATCGTAAGTTTCATAAAGTACAGATATTCCAGTTTCTTTTTCAAACTTCGCAATAAGATCTTCATCTATATAATCTCCAACATTATATACATTAAGTACTTTTGTTGAATCTGCCGTTTTATTGCATCCTGTTAGCAGCGTAAAACTCATTATACCTATAGTCATCAGTGATATTATTCTTCTTAACTTAGCCATTACTTATCACCTCTTACTATAGATTGTTTTCTATTTGATAATAAAAGCAAGCCTAAAACTACAGCAAACATTATTGTAGATAATGCATTTATTTCAGGCTTTATACCTCTTCTAGCCATACCATATATTTCTATAGACAGATTGCTAACTCCATTTCCTGTATTGAAGAAACTTATTATGAAATCATCTATAGACATAGTGAAGGCAATTAAAAATCCAGATATTATTCCTGGTTTTATTTGAGGTAATATTACTTTTCTAAGTGCATACATTGGTGTTGCTCCTAAGTCCATTGCCGCATCTTCTATGTTCTGCGGTAATTGCTTAAGTTTTGGTAACACTGATAATATTACATAAGGTATATTAAACATTATGTGAGCTAATAGCATAGTTGTAAATCCAAATTCTAAGTTTACAAAAGCAAACAAACTCATTAAAGCTACTGCTGTAACTATATCTGGATTTAAAACTGGAAGGTAGTTAATGTTTAATATTAGTTTTCTACTTTTAGGTCTCATCTTATGTATACCTATTGCACTTATAGTTCCTATAATTGTAGCTATTACAGAGGATAATACTGCAACCACAATTGTATAATACAAAGCACTCATTATACTTTCATTTTGAAGTAATCTTTCATACCACTTAAATGTAAATCCACCCCAACGAGCCATTGATTTAGAATCATTGAATGAAAATACAACTAAAGCAAATATAGGTGCATATAAAAATATAAACACTAAAAATAAATATATATTAGAAAATACTTTCTTCATCTTTAAAATAGTAATCCACCGCCTTCTTTGTCAGATTCATCTTCAAATTTAGACATAACAGCCATAGATATTAATATAACTATCATCATAAATATTGAAACGGCAGATCCAAAGTTCCAATCTCCAACTACTGTGAATTGTTGCTCTATAAGATCTCCTAACAGCATAAACTTCCCTCCGCCTAACAGTCTTGATATTGCAAAAGTAGTAACTGCTGGCATAAATACCATAGTTA
This sequence comes from Romboutsia sp., assembly GCF_051659545.1. Lineage (GTDB taxonomy): Bacteria > Bacillota > Clostridia > Peptostreptococcales > Peptostreptococcaceae > JBOFOR01. The sequence continues at coordinate 3,508 of NZ_JBOFOR010000124.1, forward strand.
TTCCAGAGATAACACCTGGAAGACTTAATGGGAAAGTAACTTTAGTAAATACTTGTAAGCTATTTGCGCCTAAATCACGTGCTGCATTTGTTAAATCAACGTCCATTTTTGATAATGATGTATATATCGGAAGTACCATAAATGGTAAGAAGTTATAAACCATTCCAAGTAGTATCGCGCCATTAGTATATAAAATACTTACAGGTTCTACTCCAAAAAATCCTAAAAAAGAGTTTAAAAGTCCATTTTTACCAAGTATAGTTATCCAAGCATAAGTTCTTAAAAGGAAGTTCATCCACATCGGAAGGATGAATAATAATATCAATGTTCCTCTTTTACTTATTGGTGCTTTGGTAATTATATAAGCTACCGGATATCCAACTATTAAACATATTAAAGTGGACAGCCCAGCTAACATAATAGATCTAAAAAATACCTTGAAATATATCGGATCCATTAATTCTTTATAGTTAGCCATGGAAAGTATCTTTTTGCCATCTACTTCTATTGTAAAACTAAAAAATACTACTAGTATCAAAGGGATTACTATAAATAATGCACTCCATATAATATAAGGGTAAGCTAAAATTGATTTCCTTTTCATATTAAGCTCTCTCTTTTCTCATTATATGAATATCTTCTGGATATATATCCATACCTAATTCTGTACCTACTTTAGCATTTTTAGTGTTATGAAGTATCCACTTTCTATTATTTTCAACTACTTCTATTTCGTAGTGGACTCCCTTAAATACTGTAGATGTAACTATTCCCTTTAACATACCTTCTTGCAGATCAACCATTTTTATATCTTCTGGCCTTATTACAACCTCTATATCTTCACTTTTTTCAAAGCCTTTATCTACACAATCAAACATTTCACTACAAAACTCAACTTTGTAGTCTTCTAACATTACTCCATCAAATATATTACTTTCTCCAATAAATCTAGCTACGAAAGAGTTTTTAGGTTCATTGTATATATCTTCGGGACTTCCCATTTGTTGAATTTTACCTTTATTCATTACTATTATAGTATCTGACATACTTAAAGCTTCCTCTTGATCATGAGTTACAAATATAAATGTTATGCCAAGTTTTTGTTGCATTCTCTTTAGCTCAACTTGCATCTCTTGTCTTAATTTTAAATCTAAGGCTCCTAGTGGCTCATCAAGTAAGAGAACCTTTGGCTCATTAACTAATGCTCTAGCTATTGCTATTCTTTGTTGTTGGCCTCCACTTAAAGACTCAACTTTTCTATTTTCATGACCTTCTAGAGCAACCAATCTCAACATTTCTCTAACTTTTATATCTATTTGATCTTTAGGCATTTTTTTTATTTTTAATCCAAATGCAATATTTTCATATACATTCATATGTGGAAATAATGCATATTTTTGGAATACTGTATTTACTGGTCTTTGGTATGGTTGAAGGTTATTCATTTCCTTTTCTTCAAATAAAACTTTACCTTCATCTGCATATTCAAATCCTGCTATTATTTTTAAAGTAGTCGTTTTACCACAACCACTTGGTCCTAGTAATGTTAAAAATTCATTTTTCTTTATGTCTAAACTTAGATTATCTAAAACTGTAAGATCTTCATAAGTTTTAGATATATTTTTTAATTCAATTATATTTTCTACCAACTTATTGACACCTCTTTTCTAGAATGACGGCGGAGTACTTACCCAAATCACCTGTGCTGTTGTTTTGCCTGCATTTGATATATAATGATTTGCTCTTGGTGTAAAGTAAAAACTTTCGCCCTTTCTTACTTTATTTTTCTTTTCACCTATATGTAAATATATAGAGCCTGCAAGAACATATCCGAACTCTTCACCTTCATGAGGTTTTTCTTCTTTATATTGCCCACCAGCTTCTAAAGTTATTATTATAGGTTCCATTTCATTCTTTTGTGAATTTGGAATTAACCATTTTAATTTATACTTTAAATCTTCATCTTCAGTTTCAAACATATCGTCTTTAGTGAAGCAAATTCTTTCATCATCAATTTCATTAAAAAACTCCCTTAAATTAGTTCCTAAAATTTCCAATATATCTATAAGGGTCGCAATGGATGGTGATGTTAAATTGTTTTCTAATTGTGATATAAATCCTTTAGACAACTCACATCTATTAGCCAACTCTTCTTGAGTAAGCTGTTTTTCTATTCTCATTCGTTTTATCTTTTCACCTATATCCATAGTCACACCTCCTAATTTTTGTTATTATAACTAAACATATTGTTTAAGATACCTAAACAACAAGACTTATTATATAAAAGTTTATGTTATAATTCAATAGTTTTTGCTATTTTTTTTATTTTTTATTTTTATAGATACACTTTAGTATTTTACACACTTTCTTATGTTTATACTTTGTGAATTGTTTATATTAATATTTATAAAGTTTAGTATGCCTAATTCATATAATTCAACTGGCTTTTTTGATTTATCTTAAAATTTTATTTAATAATATTATTTTTATAAATTTATATTATATATATTTTTTTAATTTTTAATCTTTTATGTGTTATTTTGACTTTTATTTTTTTGTATCTAATACTATATTGAATAATATTTGTGTATAATATACTTATTATATGTGGTATTATATATAAATTACTTAAACAAAATAATACATTGATAAGGAGATGATACATTTTGGTGAAAATAGGAGATTATAACAAACTTGAAGTAAAGAGAGAAACTAGCTTTGGTTTTTTCTTAGATGGTAAAACAAACAATTCTAATGACGATATACTTCTTCACAATAGATTACTAGGTAAAAATAAAATAAACATTGGGGATACAGTAGATGCTTTTATATATATAGATTCAGAAGGAAGACGTACTGCTACTCTAATACCACCTAAAGCTAAAATTGATGAGGTTGCATACCTTAAGGTAGTTTCTCATACTAAAATAGGTAGTTTTATAGATATAGGTCTTCAAAAAGACATCTTAGTTCCTTTTAAAGCTAAAACTTATGATTTAGAAAAAGGAAATAGATATTTATTTTACATATATCTAGATAAGACAGGAAGAATTGCTGCTACTACAGATATAGATATGCATCTTACAACTGACCATGAGTACAATGTTGGAGATAATGTAGAGGGTGTAGTTTACGGATTCCAAACTAATAACTCTGCTATGATATGCGTAGACAATAAATATGCCGGAGTTATACTTCACAATGAATACTTTACTGATTTAAAAATCGGAGATAATCTAAATTTAAATGTTATAAAAATATATGAAGATGAAAAATTAGGGTTAAGTCCTAGACAAGGTAGAAAAGAAGAGTTAGATAGCTTAGAAGTTTCAATAATGAATTACCTTGAAGGCGCTGATGGACATATGAGATTTAATGATAAATCTACTCCTGAAGAAATTTCTACTGTATTTAATTCTAGTAAGAAAAACTTCAAAAGAGCTCTTGGTGTTTTAATGAAAAAAGAATTAATAACTCAAGATGAAACTGGTACACACTTAAAATAATCGTATAAATTAAAGAGGCTAAAATTTTAGCCTCTTTTGTTATTTTTCTACAAATTAAAATTATATTTCCCAAGAAATATGTAGTATTTTCTCATTTACTTTTAATTATATACTCTTCTTAATTGGCAGATTTATTTTTGCTACTTTTGCAATATATACGTTTATTAATGATAATGTTGCTGCTATGAAAAATATGTATTGAGGACCTACATTAGTCCATATATACCCTGCAATAGGTGCAAATGCTATAGTAACAATATGATCTAAACTTATTCCTGTAGATAATGTTTGAGTAATTTCATTTTTATCAACTATAATAGAGTTTAAATATACACTTCTAACCATACCTATTTGCATAGATATTCTGTCGCATACAAACAATGTTCCTGTCAAAATTACTGCTAAATTAACATTTTGAATTTTTCCACTTACTATTACAGCCGAAATAATTCCATAGGCTAAATATACACCTATGAAGCTTATGGCGTCAGCATACATTATTTTTCGTATTCCTAAACTATCAATCCACTTTCCAAGGTATTGAACAAAAAATATACCTATAAATGAGCTTATAATAGTAAGTAATGCTATCGTATCTGCACCTTGAGATAACAACTCTATAAGTACCCAAGGTCCAAAAACTATCATTATTTGTTTCTGAGTACCATTTAATACCGATAACATATAATAGTATTTGTACTCTTTTCTAAAAACAAACTTAACCTTTTCTTTTTTCTTAGGAGAATCTTCTTTTATCCCACTAATATAATATAGACACAAACCAGCAAAAGCTGCAAATACAAATGCAATAAGGAATACTAACTTGATTTTTGAGTTAAAAATAAAAAATCCACTTCTAAACCCTATGAAAATCATTATTCCTGCAACTGTACTAGATGCTGTAGACACAGCCTTATATTGTCCCATTCTTTTTCCTAAGTTTTCATGATTAAATAAAGAAATTCCGATAGCATCTTGAAGTGTCATAAACATGTGCGCCCCTAAAGAATATATAAATAGAAATATTAGCATTACTGGAAAAGATGGTGTGAACAAAGCAAGTATTAGTATTGCAATGGCAATAAGAAATTGCGATATTATTCCGATTCTATAATTCCCTATAAAATATAACACAGAAATTATAAGTAAAGATATTACTCCTGGCAATTCCCTTGGAAATTCTATTATTCCACGTTGAATTGCATTAATATTATAAACCTCTTTAAAATAGTTCGAAAAAATAGTATCACTAAATCCACTCCCTAAAGCAGAAAAAGATACCGCCATAAAAAACAGAAAAATAATTTTTTGATTATTCTTAGTCATAAACTTGCCCCCCCTTTATATACTATCTATTTTAGATATACTTTCTATTTATATCAACAAGATTAAATATTATCTTACTTAATTTACCTAAAGTCTAGTTTAATTGTACGTTAAATTTATGCAAAAAAACGAAACTAGGATAACCCTAATTTCATTTTTAAAAATTTTTTCATAGTTTATTGGTATCTTACACTATACTTAGACATAGTTTTTTTCCTCTAATTCTATCTTTCAACGTACAAGTTTTTATTGGTAGCATTCAGTTTACAATTTGCACCTAATGGTAAGCTTATCATTGGCAAACAATGCCCTGATTTCAAATTATATATACATGGTTTATTAAACTGTTCTACTCTATCTTTTAATAGTTCTCCTAACTCAAAGTCATCTTCATTATCTTTATGACATTTTGAAAAGTCACCAAATATTATTCCTTCACAGTCTGTAAATTTTCCACCTAATGCTAATTGAGTAAGCATTCTATCAATTCTATAAATAGACTCTCCAACCTCTTCTATAAATAAAATTTTGCCTTTAGTATCTATTTCAAATGGTGTTCCCATAGTTGTTATTATTAAAGATAAATTTCCACCTATTAATTTACCTTCACACTTACCTTTTACTATAGTTTTTATTTTTTCATTTTTAGGGTTTTTTATCTCCAAAGTATCTTTTAGATTTATTGCATTTATTAATGATTCATAACTAAAGTCATCCCATTTATAAGAACTCCCCGCCATTATTCCATGAAAAGTAACCAAGTCACATTTTTGATTAAATGCTATATGAAGTGCTGTAATATCTGAAAAGCCTATAAAAATTTTAGGATTCTGTTTTATTATATTATAATCTATTAATTCTAAAATTCTAGGAGTTCCATACCCTCCTCTGATGCATATAATTCCATCTATATCTTTATCCAAAAACATATACTCTATATCTTTTGCTCTTACTTTATCTTCACTTGACAGGTATCCTTTGTAAGAATCATAGCAACTTTTTCCAAACTTAACACTATATCCATAAACTTCTAGTTTTTCTTTAATTTCTTTTAATTCTCTTTCTTTATAAGGACCAGATGGTGCTATTACTCCTAATATACAACCTTTTTTTATTGGTCTTGGAAATACCATTTATCTCACCCCTCTAACTACTGGTTTTTGTCAAAAGTTCTAATATTTATCTGATTAATAATTATAGTAACTCCTTACATGTTGAACTTAACACTACACACCAAATCTATAAATTAGATCAATCTATAGTTAATATACTAAAGTAAAATTATATATATACCTAGCTTTTCAAAGTTCTATGAGTATATCAAGATTAGCTGCTCTTAGTTATTATATCCAGTTAGTAAAAGATAAATATAAGATATGGTCTAATAAAAAAACTGGTTAAAAAATAATTTTAATCTATAAAAAGCAAAAAGAGAGGAAAAATCTCCTCTCTTTTCTTTATACTAATTTAAAATATCATCTTTTAAGTTATATTTAATATTAGCTAGCAAGCTTTTGCTTTTCTTCTTTACGATTTTGAGAATATTCAGCTATAGCTGTGTAAAGAACATCTGTTGAAGAGTTAAGAGCAGTTTCACAAGAGTCTTGTATAACCCCAACTATGAATCCAACACCAACTACTTGCATCGCTATTTCATTTGGTATACCAAATAAACTACAAGCAAGTGGTACTAGTAATAAAGATCCTCCAGCAACTCCAGATGCACCACAAGCACTTACAGCTGCTAATATACTTAGTATTATAGCTGTTGGTAAATCAACAGCTACGCCAACAGTATTTGCTGCAGCTAATGCTAATACTGATATTGTAATTGCTGCTCCACCCATGTTTATAGTAGCTCCAAGTGGTATAGAAACTGAGTAAGTATCTTCATCTAATCCTAATTCTTTACATAATCCCATATTTACTGGTATATTTGCAGCAGAACTACGAGTAAAGAATGCTGTTAAACCACTTTCTCTTAAACATTTGAATACTAATGGATATGGATTTCTTTTCATACCTATAAATGCTATTATTGGATTTACTACTAAAGCAACAAACGCCATACATCCAACTAATAAAACTATTAATTGGCCATAGCTAAATAATGATTCTATACCTGAAGTAGCTATAGTATCAAATACAAGCCCCATTATACCAAATGGTGCAAAGCTTATCACCCATCTAACTACTTGAGATACAGCATCAGATATATTTACTATTATATTTTTAGTAGCTTCGCTTGAATTCTTCAGAGCAAGTCCGAAAACTAATGCCCATGCTAATATACCTATGTAGTTAGCTGTAGCAAGTGATTCTACTGGATTTTTTACAACATTTAATAATAACGTTTTTAAAACTTCTCCTACTCCACCTGGAGGCGTTAAATCCCCTACTCCTGCTGCTGCTGATAATTGTAATTCCATTGGAAATAAGAAACTTCCTACTACGGCAACCATAGCTGCTAAAAATGTTCCTAGAAGGTATAAAACTACAATTGATTTCATATTTGTTTTTTTACCTTCTTTGTGCTGAGATATTGCAGCCATTACTAAGAAGAATACTAGTATCGGAGCTACTCCCTTTAATGCTCCAACAAATAAAGATCCAAACATAGCAATCGGTGTAGCTTGTGGTACTACTAAGGCTAATATTATCCCTATTATTAAGCCCGCAATTATTCTTTTTACTAAACTAATATCATTCCATTTTTTTAATAAGCCGTTCATTATTATCCCCCTTGTTTTTTTGATTTATATTATGAATACATTTCTATGTTAACATTTTTTAACAATTGTTTCAATTGAAAAACGTTTTTTTGTTAATTTTTTTTAATTTATGCATTTTTAAGTTATATTTACGTTAAAAATTTACATTTATTTTATTATTATTATTTAGAAGATGAAGTCATGTTAATAGGCTATATAGATGGAATTAGTCTAGCTTTTTAGCAAGTAAAAGCCGAATTCATAAATTTTATGAATTCGGCTTTAATATTTTCACATTATAGATTTTAATTATATTTTAAATTCACAGCTTTTGCTCTTAATTAAAGTGAAATTTAATTACTTAGTTATAAGCTTTAAATCTACTGGTATAAAGCTTTCTATTTTTTGGCCACTTAACAACTTATGTGCAGCATTTACTGCCACTTCTCCTATTAGCATTGGTTGTTGTGCTACTGTTGCTGCCATTTCACCTGCTTTTACTGCATCTACAGCATCATCTGTAGCATCAAATCCTACTACTAATACATCATTCATCTTTGCATCTTCAAGTGCTTTTTGAGCACCTAGAGCCATTTCATCATTTTGTGCAAATACTGCATCTATATCACCTTTTGATTGAATAATATTTTCCATTACTGAAAGCCCCTTAGTTCTGTCAAAGTCTGCACTTTGTTTAGCTACTGAATTAAATTCACTATTTTTTATTCCATTTTTAAAACCTTGACCTCTATCTCTAGTAGCTGAAGATCCTGCTATACCTTCTAACTCAACTATGTTCCCTTTTCCTCCTAGTTGTTCGATTAAATAACTAGCTGCCATTTCTCCACCTGCTATATTATCAGAAGCTATATGAGATACTACTTCTCCTCCATTAGCTGCTCTATCTACTGTTATTACTGGCAAATCTGAATTATTTGCTATCATAACAGACGCTATTGCTGAGTCTGAATCTACTGGATTAAGTAAAACTATATCAACGTCTTTTACTGTTATATCTTCCATATTTGATACTTCTTTTGCTGGGTCATTTTGTGAATCTAGTACTACTACCTCATACCCTAGTTCTTTAGCTTTTTTTTCAATTCCAATCTTTAAGTCTACGAAGAATGGATTGTTTAAAGTAGATACTATAAAACCTATTTTCTGTATTCCATCATCTTTAGAAGTACATCCTACTAATAAAGTTGAGGAAAGTATTATCGTCATTATTATAGAAAGAAATTTTCTCATGTTTTTCTCCTAGTTATTTTTTCTGTCTAATAGTACAGCTATTAATATAACTATACCTTTTACCATCATTTGATAGTATGATGACACATCTAATATGTTAAGTGCATTGCTAAGTACTCCTATTATTAAAGCACCTATTATTGTTCCACTTATTTTACCTTTACCACCAGCTAACTTTGTACCTCCAAGTACTACTGCTGCTATTGCATCTAGTTCGTACCCTGTACCAGCTGTTGGCTGTGCAGAGTATAATCTAGATGTTATTATTATACCTGCTACTGATGCTAGTATTCCACTTATTGTGTATACCCATATTTTTATTTTATCTGTATTAAGTCCTGATAACTTTGTTGCTTCTTCATTTGAACCTAAAGCATATGTATATCTACCCATTTTAGTATTATTTAATACATAACCGCAAACTAAAAATACTACTATCATTATTATTACTGGTGTAGGTATCCCAAATAAAACTCCTCCACCTATTTTCCCAAATGCTACTGCTAATTCTCCGCTTCCTAATGTTATAGGCTTACCATCTGTAAACACTAATGTTAATCCTCTAAGCACTGTCATTGTAGCAAGTGTTGCGATGAAAGGTTGTAATTTACCTTTTGATATTACAAACCCATTTAAAAATCCTATTGCTCCACCTATTACTATTGATATAACTACTGCAATTATCATATTTTGTCCACTTACAAGAAGGCTAGCACATACAGCTCCACTTATTGCAAGTATTGAACCTACTGATAAATCTATTCCTCCAGTAAGTATTACAAAGGTCATCCCTGCTGCTATTATTGCATTTATTGATGTTTGTCTTAATATATTTAATATATTTTTAGTGCTTAAAAATGCTGGGTTTAATATTGCTACTACTGCTATTAATAATACTAATCCAACTAAGCTTTTGTATTTTACTAATAATTCTTTAAAATTTATTTTTTCGTTCTTTGTATGTTGTATACATTCAGGTGTCATTATATTGCCTCCTTAGTTTCCACTGCACATTTTAATATCGCTTCTTGACTTGCATCTTTTATATCAAATTCCCCAGTTAATCTACCTTGACTAAGTACTAATATTCTATCACTTAACCCTAGTATTTCAGGCATTTCTGAAGATATCATAATTACTGCTTTACCTTGTGATTTAAAATCATTTATTAAATCATATATTTCTTTTTTAGCTCCAACATCTACCCCTCTAGTAGGCTCATCTAGTATTAAAAGTTCTGGATGAGTCATTAGTGCTTTTGCTATTGCTACTTTTTGCTGATTACCACCACTTAGGTTTCTTATTAATTGATTTTCACTTGGTGTTTTTATGTTGATTCTATCTATATATTCTTTTACTCTTTTAGTTTCTTTATTTTTGTTTATTTTAAATATTGATGATACTCTATCCAGTGATGATATTGTCATATTTTCCTTTATAGATAAATCAAGTATCAGCCCTTCACCTTTTCTATCTTCACTAACATATGCTATTCTATTTTTTAGCCCATCTTGTGAAGTTTTATTGTTGATTTGCTTTCCATTTATATATATACTTCCACTATTTTTTCTTAAATGTCCATATATAGTTTTTGCAAGTTCCGTTCTTCCTGCCCCCATCAATCCTGATATACCTAAAATCTCCCCACCCTTTACTTCAAAACTTATATCTTCTACATATTTATTAGATAAGTTTTCTACTTTTAACACTGCTTCTTTCTTTTTTACTTCTAGTCTTGGAAATTGATCCGTTAGTTTTCTACCTACCATCATTTCTATCATTTTATCTTCGTCTATATTTGCTATAGTTTCACTACCTACATATTTACCATCTCTAAGTACAGTTAAGTACTCACAAACTTCAAATATTTCCCTTAATCTATGTGATATATAAACTATAGCTTTTCCTTCAGATTTCAGTTCATTTATTACTTTAAATAAACTTTTACATTCTTTATCTGTAAGTGCATCTGTAGGCTCATCCATTATTATTATCTTTGCATCTAATGATAGGGCTTTCGCTATTTCTACCATTTGTTGCTCACCTACGCTTAAGTTTTCAACTAATTCTTTTGAACTAGTTGCTACGTTTAATTTCTTTAGCAATTTATCGCTATCTGCATAAAGTTTATCAAAATCTATTCTAAATCCCTTTTTAGGTTCTCTTCCTAGGAATATATTTTCGGCTATACTTAAGTCTTTTAGTAAGTTTAGCTCTTGATGTATTATTGCAATTCCTTTATCCGCTGCATCTTTTGGTCCTTTTATATCTTCTTCGATTCCCCTATAGTAGATTTTCCCCGAATTTTTTTTATAAACTCCACTTAATATTTTCATAAGTGTAGATTTACCAGCTCCATTTTCTCCCATTAGAGCCATTACCTTCCCCTCATAAAGTTCTAAGTTTACACCGTCTAGAGCTTTAACACCTGGGAATTCTTTTACTATATGTTCCATTTTCAAAATAGGTGTTTTCATTAGTCTTACCCCCTAAAACTTTCTACATCTTTTAATGTCGGTAATGAACTTTGTGCTCCTTCTTTCATTACTGAAAGCGCTCCTACCTTTGATGCAAAATCCATTGCTTCTACTACATCTTTATTATTTGCAAATGCTACTGATAATGCTCCTGTATAACTATCACCTGCCGCTGTAGTATCTATAGCTTCTACTTTGTATGCTTTTTTTAGTATAGTTTTTTCTTTGTTTATATATAAGCTTCCTTTTGAACCTAATGTTACTATAAGTTCTTTTACACCTTTATCTATCATTATTTGTGCTGCTCTTTTTATATCATCTTCGTTGTTTATTTGTATACCACTTAGTATTTCAAGTTCTGTTTCATTTGGTGTTAATAAATCAACATTTTCTATTACTGCATCTTCTAATACTACTGCTGGTGCTGGGTTTAATATTGTATATTTTCCAGCTTCCTTAGCTTTCTTTAAGCTATACTTTATAGTTTCAAGTGGTGTTTCTAGTTGAACTACTACTATATCACTATTTAATATAGCTTCTATATCACTATCTATATCTTCAACTGCTACTTTAAAGTTAGCTCCTGGAGCTACTACTATGCTATTTTCGGCATTATTATCTACTGTTATAAGGGCTACACCAGTTGGACCATCTTCTATTCCTATGTATTTCGTATCTACATTGTCATTTTTAAGTGCCTTTATTAAAGTTTGACCAAATCCATCATTTCCAACTTTACCTATCATAGATACATTTCCACCAAGTCTTGCCATAGCTACTGCTTGATTAGCACCTTTTCCTCCTGGTACTTCTTTAAAATCACTACCTATTATAGTTTGCCCACCCTTTGGCATTGCATCTACTTTTACTACTAAATCCATATTTAAGCTACCTATAACACATATCTTTTTCACAGTATTCCTCCTATTTATTTAAAATATATATATATTAATTCATTTTATTTATCATTTTACTTTTTATAGAGTATCATATTTGTTTATTTAGTGCAACACATTGATCTATTTAATGTCATATTTTGTAGTTATTTATGATACACAAAAGGGACTATATGTATTTTATTTACATATAATCCCTTTTGTATGATAAACATTTGAGCCTACATATATACGGCTTTCTTTTCTATATTTTCTTCATCTACATTTACTCTTTTATGTGATTTTACTTCTCTAATTATTAATATTGTGGTTACAACACAAGACACTATATCTGCTATTGGTTGAGCAAACCAAACACCATTTAATCCAAAATATTTAGGTAAAAATAACATCATTGGAACTAATAGTATTACCTGTCTAAGTAAACTTAAGAACATTGCTTGCTTGGCTTTACCTATTGATTGTATATAGTTTGACCCTATCATAGATATACCTATTAATGGCATCATGCTTAAATATTTTCTAATTCCATCTACTGATATGCTTACTAGTTCAGCATCACTGTTAAACATACTTACTAGCTGCACTGGGAATACTTGAACTATTAACCATCCTACACTTAATCCTAATGTAGCATATACTATACATAATTTAAGAGTTTTTTCTGCTCTATCATACTTTTGGCATCCATAGTTAAAGCCTACTATAGGTTGAGCTCCTTGACTTATACCTATTACCGGCATTCCTACCATCATTATTATAGAGTTTATAGTAGCCATAGCTCCTATTGCTAAATCTCCACCATAAGTTCTTAATGAATTGTTACATATTATTTGAACACAACTTGCTGCTATTTGCATAGCAAATGGAGCCGACCCTATAGCTACAATAGCCATTATTAAAGACTTGTCTAATTTTAAGTTAGATTTTTTAAACTTTAAGTTAGACTTTCCTTTTAAATAGTAAGATAATCCCCAAATTGCAGTTATAAATTGAGATGTAATAGTAGCAAGTGCTGCACCTTGTATACCCATATTAAATCCAAATATAAATATAGCATCTAGTATAATATTAGCTATACATCCAACTACCATTATTGTAGCAGAAAGCTTTGGATTCCCATCCCCTCTTATGATGTGGTTAAAAGAAAATCCTATTAAGTTAAATATACTTCCTAATAATATTATGTTTATATATGCTTTTGCATATTGTAAACTACCTTCACTCGCACCAAATAATTGTAGTATTTGATCACCAAAAACTAATCCTATTACTGTTATTATTAAACCTATTCCTATAATTAAAGTTATTGCATTCCCAATTAGCTTTTCTGCTTCGTCTCTTTTACCTTGTCCTAGTTTTATAGATATATTAGTAGACGTTCCTATACCTATAAGCATTCCAAATGCTAAAATTATGGTCATTATTGGCATAGTAACACCTAACCCAGTTATAGCAAGTGGTCCAACCCCTGGAATATTTCCTATAAATATCCTATCTACTACATTGTATAATCCATTTACCATCATACCAACTATTGCTGGTAATGAATATTTAAGTAATAATTTTCCTACCGGCTCTGTTCCTAAAATTTGTTGATTATTTTCCATCCATACCCTCCTATTTTATATTTTGATTTATACATATTTTTTTTAGCACGTTGACTAAAGTATCTCTTTCTTCTTGTGTGATATTTTTTGATATTATGCTATCCCAATCTTGTAAAACTTCATATACACCTGATTTTATTTCTTTAGATTTGTCTGTTAGATATATTTTATAGGCTCTTTTGTCTTGTTCATCCTTTAGTCTAATTAAAAAACTTTCTTCTTCTAGCTTTTTTATAGCCCTAGCAGTAGTACCTTTATCTATGTTTAAATTTTCAGATAATTCTTCTTGGCAAATTCCATCTTTATTATATAACTGAAGTAAAAACATTATTTGTCCTGAACCAATTCCGTATTGTGAAAGTTCTTTAGTTATGAAAGAATTTCCTTTTCTATAGAGTTGAGATACATACTTACCAATAGGCTCATTTATCTTATTATTCATCCTTTACCTCCTTAAATACAGTTATTTAACAACTATACTATATTAGTTGCGTGCCCAACTAATATAGTATAGTACATTTAAGTTGCGCTTGCAACTTTTTTGAATAATATATACAGATTAATCTTATTTAAATAATAATTTAAATTCAATTTATAAACTAAGTTTTGTATATAATTTAATGTTTTTTGTTGAATTTTAGAAATTAATGGTGTTTTAATCTATTTTTTAGAAAAATTTCATTGTTTTTGTCAACGTTATCCTGTACAATTTAGACGAAGATATATTCATTATACTTAAGGGGGCTAAAATATGAATTTAAAAAAGTTATTATCTATGGGTATTATTTTATCAGTAACAACTTCTGCTTTAGTTGGATGTAGTTCAAGTAAAGAAGATGCTGGTGCAAAAGATGATGCATCTAATCCATTAAAAGTTACATTAGTTTCAGATCTTGGTGGAATAAACGATGAATCCTTCAATCAAAGTGCATGGGAAGGACTAAAAAAAGCTAAGGATGAATTAGGAGTAGATGTTCAAGTTATAGAGTCAAAACAAACAGCAGATTATGTTCCAAATGTAGAAAGTGCAGTAGATGAAGGTTCTGATCTAGTAATCGGAGTAGGTTTCCAAATGGAGGCTGCAATAAAAGATGCTGCAATAAACTACCCTGATACAAAATTTGCAATAATAGATTTTGAGTATGGTGATGAACAACCTGAAAATGTAAACTCAATAATGTTCAAAGCTGAAGAAGCTGCTTACTTAGCTGGCTTAATCGCTAGTCAAAAAAGTGAAACTGGCACAGTAGGATTTATAGGTGGGACAAAAGTTCCAATTATAGAAACTTTTGAATACGGATATCTAGCTGGTGCTGAAGCTGGTGGCTCTTCTAAGGTTTTAAGACAATATGCAGATACTTATGCTGATGCTTCTAAAGGTAAAGCTATAGCTAATCAAATGTACTCTAACAATGCGGATGTAATCTTCTGTGCTGCTGGTAGTACTGGTCTTGGAGCTATAGAATCTGCCAAGGAAAATAATAAAATGGCTATAGGTGTTGATAAAGATCAAAATGCTCTAGCTCCAGAAAATGTAATCACTTCTGCTATGAAAAGAGTTGATACTGCTGTTTTAAACACTATTAATGATTTAGTAAACAATAAGTTTAAAGGCGGAGAAGTAAGTGTATTTGGTTTAGCTGAAGATGCTGTTGGTATAGCTCCAACTACTTCAAAAAATGTTGACCCTGAAATTTTAAAGTTAGTTGAAGAACATGCCGAGAAAATTAAAAAGGGAGA
The DNA here is from genome assembly GCF_051659545.1 of Romboutsia sp. Classification (GTDB taxonomy): domain Bacteria; phylum Bacillota; class Clostridia; order Peptostreptococcales; family Peptostreptococcaceae; genus JBOFOR01. The sequence continues at coordinate 19,025 of NZ_JBOFOR010000124.1, forward strand.
AATAAAAGTACCTAAAACTGAAGATGAATATAAAAAGTTCAAACAACAATAGACTTTTGCTTTTAAATTATAATTGCTAAAATATTGTATTAAATTATGATATAATAAGAAAAGCTTTCCTCCTAAATAGTAGTAAATGCTATTTGGTAGGAAAGTAAATAAAAACATTCAACAAGGAGATACATAAATATGGGATTAACACCACACAATAATGCAAATTTAGGAGACATAGCTGAAACTGTCTTACTACCAGGAGACCCTTTAAGAGCTAAATTTATAGCTGAAAACTTTTTAGAAGATGCTGTACAGTACAACACAGTTAGAGGAATGTACGGATATACTGGTTACTACAAAGGAAAGAGAATTTCAGTTCAAGGAAGTGGAATGGGTGCACCATCTATGGGAATATACTCTTATGAACTAATACATTTCTATGGAGTTAAAAACCTTATAAGAATAGGTTCTGCTGGAGCTATTCATCCTGATTTAAAAATAAAAGATCTAGTAATAGCAATGGGAGCATGTACAGATTCTAATTACGCTTCTCAATACAATTTACCTGGAACTTTTGCACCAATAGCTAGCTTTGACTTAGTTCAAAAAGCTTACAATGTAGCAAAAGAAAAGGATATAACTGCTGTAGTTGGAAATATCTTATCAAGTGATGTATTCTACAACGATGGTGGATTAGATGCACTAAAAACATGGAGCAAAATGAATGTATTAGCTGTTGAAATGGAAGCTTCTGCTCTATACATGAATGCTGCTAGAGCTGGTGTTAATGCACTTTGTATATTAACAATATCAGATCTACCTCTTGAAGGAGTAGCTACTACTGCTGAAGAAAGACAAACTGCTTTCACTAAGATGATGGAAGTAGCATTAGAAATAGCATAAAAAATCAATCCTACAGAGTTAGGATTAAATTATCACTAATAGCCTATATCTTATGTATTAGATATAGGCTATTAAATATTTATAAGATTATTTTGTTTTTGTTCCAATAATAATCTTTGCTCTAGGATATATGTACTTACTTTTAGTTATACTAATATCTAATATACCATTTTCTTTGAAAATATTTATGTACTCATCAATATTTTTCATATCTATAATACAAAGTTTTCCTCCATTTTTTAATACTCTAACAATTTCTAAAAGTGCTTTTTTACGCATACTCTCTTCCAAAATATTGTTAATTACAAAGCTAGATATTATCAAGTCAAAAGTTTTTTCTTCATATGGTATTTTTGTCATATCTCCAGTCCTAATTTTAACTTTATCTATTACACCTTCTATTTTGGCATTAAGTAGAGTGTTTTCTTTACAATTATTAGATAAGTCCTTAGTCCATTTATCTATACCAACTACTTTTCCTTTTATCAATCTTTTTGCTATGCCTATTAAATAAAGACCTTTACCACATCCTGCATCTAATACATACTCGTCACCTTTGATATTTAACATATCTAATACCATATTTACTTCTTTTAATTTACCAAACTTACTGCTTAATAACATCATTATAGAGCTAAAAATAAGTGTAAAAGCTAGTAAGCTAATTATTCCTGTTAGTAATAATCTAAATATAAATATACTATCTTGATAGAATTTAGAAATCCCTATAGCCAATACTATAAATACTACCCCTACAATAATTCTATTTCTAATAATTTCAGGGGCATCTATTCCATAGTTTAATTTATTTTTCATAGTTTTCTACCTTTCTAAAAATACTTGTACTATTTATTGTTGCCTATTATTTATAGGTCTATTTAATTTTATTTAATAAATCTTTTATTCATTTTTTTCCTAAATAAAATAAGAGAGATTTATAAAAACCTCTCTCATTTTTGTGATTTTGTCGTTTAATTTAATGGTTGGATATTTTGTGATAATTTATTATATATATACCATGTTTTTACTATTTAAAACATTATTTTTAATAATTAAAGTAAAACTTTGTACCTTCCTAAAAATACTTTTAGTAGTAATTGTAGTAAACCTTGCTAATTAATTCTACAGTTTATTTAGTCTATAGCTATTTCCCAAGGTCCTTTTATCATGTAGTTTCTTCCTTCTATTTCAACATAAAGTTTATCTTCATCTGGATATGGAAGTTTAAATTCTACTTCTTCTCCATCTTCTCCTACTGCGCCTCCACTAAGCCCACCTTCAAACCAGTCTTTTGCTTTTGGTGAAGTACTTTTTCCTACAGGAACTATTATACAATGCTCTAGTCTAGTTATATCATTTTGTTCACTATAATGTTTTAATTCTACTTTATATCTATCATCTTCTTTTTCCACACTTATTATTTTTATCTTTTGGTTGCTATCTTTTACTAATTTATCTTTTGATTCTAAAGTTATTTCTTTGTTTATATATACTTTGTCATTATTCTTAGGTATTGGCAACTCAATAATTTGACTACTTGAAGCTCCTTTGAAAAAAGTCGCACTAACTTGAGGAATAACTATTTTAAATGGTTTTTTTAGTCCATTAATATCAAATATAAATTTTTCTTCACTACCAGATATCCCTTGATCGTATCTTCCCTTCACTTCTTTGTTATTTGCATCATATAATGTAACTGCATTTTCTCCATGTTTTTCTAACTCATATTCATCTAAGTATGGGGCTCCATATTTTAAAGAAACATAATTAGAATCTAAATGCTGTAATAAATTTACACTTAATTTGTTCTTTTCTTCATCTACTACTGCTGTAATTGTTATTCCTTTGTTTGTAGTTGTTGGACCTAATTCACTTATATCTTCTACACTTTTAGCTTTATTTAATTTACAATTAAAGTCCAGTTTACTATCATTATCTAAAATCATACTAAATTTTATTTCTTTTTCATTATAAGGCCTATGATACTTAAAGAAATAAGTTCCCATCCATGATATATTCCTGTCCATATACTCTACTTTACCTACACTTGATTCATAACTTTTTAATTTTTTATTGTTGATAGTTAGTTTAGCTTTGTCCTTCGGTAGTTGTCCATTCCCCTCTACCTCTACCATTAAAAACTCTGATTCTTGATTATAATATATATCACTTACCGTTACGATTCTTGAATCTACTGATTTTGTTATTGGTTTTTTTAGTGAATATATTGTGCTATCTATCTTTATAGTACTACCTAAACTCGGTATATAAGTATTTAATGCCTCCTTAGCTGCACCTACTATCGATGGTCCTATCATTACTAACATTGCTATTGAAGCAACCATTGCTATTTTTATTCTTGGTTTTACTTTTTTCTTGTCCAAGCTTTAAAATACTCATTATTCTTAAGATTATCTATACTTATGTAAGCTTGTACTATGGTCTCTTGTATGCAATCTAATGCATCCTCTTCATTTTTAGTTATTGCTATTGCTACTCTATATAAATCTTTTTCACAAATTTTTATCAAATTTGAAAAAGCTGACTTATTACCATTTTTACTTTTCTTTACTAATTTAACTATCTCCATTTATCCCTCCCTTTTCTTTATCTCCTTCTATTCTATACATTAGATAGTTTTTATCCTATAGTTGGTTCTCTAAATTTTTAATTTTTTTCAAAAAAATAACGCCAATAAAAAAATTGGCGCTTAAAAATCTTTATTTTGCATATTTAACTATTATCTCACTTAAAATCGGCGTTGCTTCTTCTGTATTAAGTCTATCATTATAATATTTTGCAAATCTCTCATCACAGACATACATTTGTGCTAAACCTGAATGAGCTTCTGGTGAGTATTTAGGCCATGTAAAATGTAACCATGTTTTGTGTTTTTCAAATACTCTTTTAGCATCTTCTGAGTCTAAGTCTTTTGTTTTTAGAACATTTTCTAAAGCTTCAAACATTTCATCTTCTACTTTTTTCATAGTATTTAACTCATCTTCAGTCATGTTTAAAAACTTTTGGTTAGATTTCTCTATAGTTTCATCACCATATTTTTCTCTAATTTCTTTTCCATATTTAGCTTCATTTTGAGCTATCTTTTCTTTTTTTAATCCTTCAAACTTTTCTTTATTTGACATATCTACCTCTCCTTTTTTATAAGCTATTGTTTTCTCTACTGTTGATATAAGTTGCTCTATCTGATTTTTTTTATCAAGTAATTCTTGATAATGATTTATTAAGGATTGGTAAACGTCAAATTCTGGGCTGGTCATTATTTTTTGTATATCTTCAAGTTTCATGTCCATTGATCTATATAATAAAATTTGTTGTAGTAAATCTACTTCATTTTGGCTGTATATTCTATAGCCTGAAGAATTTACTCTGCAAGGTTTTAATAATCCTATTTCATCATAGTATCTCAATGTTCTAGTACTTATTCCAGCCAAATCAGCAAAGCTTTTTATCGTATATTCCATGTTACCACCTCCTTATATTTATATATTAAGGTTTTACGTAGCGTTAATGTCAATATATATTTTAATATTTATAATTTTGCATATTAAAATAGAGAACACGTATGCTCTCTATGATTGTTTTACTTAGGTATATTAATATTTAAAATCTAAAAGCTTATTTTTTAATTGATTTTCAATATTTCTTAATTCTACTTCAGCTTCCTTACGTTTTTGGCGTCCTTGTGTTTGTATATTAAGTATTTCATCAAGAGTTGAAATTAATGACTCATTAGTAGCTCTAAGTGTTTCAATATCAACAATTCCTCTTTCAGACTCTCTTGCAGTTTCTATAGTTGAAGTTTTTAATATTTCTGCATTTTTGCGTAAAAGTTCATTGGTCATATCTGTTACTTCTCTTTGAACTCTTGCAGCATTAGCAGCGTGAGCAACTCCAAGTGCTAAAATCATTTGGTTTTTCCAAAGTGGGATAGTATTTATAATTGTAGATTGTATTTTTTCACACATTAACGAATCATTATTTTGAATTAAACGAATTTGAGGAGCCATTTGTAGCGAAATCATTTTGGTTAATTCTAAATCGTGAATTTTCTTATCAAATCGATTACAAAGAGACACAAAATCATTTAATTCTTGAGCATCGTGAGGGTTCCCACTATTCCTTGCTTTTTCTTGTAATTTAGGAAGTTCTTCCTTTTCTAATTTTTGAAGTTTCTTTTTCCCAGCTAAGATATACATAGAAAGTTCTTTAAAATATACTTTATTTATTTCATACATCTTATCTAACATAGCAATATCTTTTAGAAGCTGTATCTGATGCATTTCAAGAATATTACACATTCTTGTGATATCATTATCTACATTTTCATATTTCATTTTCATCTGAGAAATCTTATCCTTCCCTTTTTTAAAGAAACCTAAGATACCTTTTTTATCTTCTGAGTCTTCAAAGTTCTTTAATTCATAAACCACACTAGATAGTATTTCCCCAATTTCACCTAAATCTTTAGTTTTTACATTATTCAATGCTGACTGTGAAAAATCAGAAATTTTCTTTTGAGCACCGACTCCATATTGTAAGATAGAATTTGAATTATTTATTTCTATTTTATCTACAAATTGATCAACCGTTTTTTTTTCTTCTTCTGTAAGTTCTATTTCATCAATTATTTCTTTTTCTATTTTTGTATCAAGTTTTGTATCAAGAACTTCTTTTTGTAATGGTTGAAAAGTTAATTCTGGTTTTATATTAATAAAATCTTCTTTGAATTCATCACTCATTTTCTATACCTCCCTTTTATTTAAAACTTACTTTTTAAAATCATCTTCTGCTAATCCCTCTTGTTTAAATAATGTTTTAAGAACAGAAATATCTGTAGAAATATCTAAAACAACATCTTCGAATAAATCATCTAATAAGTTTTCAAAAGCGCTATTGATAAGATCAATACTCTTTTCAATTTCACTTTTAGCATTTTCTATATTCTCCCCTTGAACTAATTGATTATTTATATCTTTGTATGAATTAATTAATTTTATCGTAATAGGAAGATAATGATTTATAAATTTATTAACTTCTTGTATCTTTTTAGGATTTTTTTCAATCTGACTAAGTATTTGGGTTGCAATGTTTGCTAATTTATCTAACTTTATAGCTATTTCTTCTTTATAAAGATCATTTTTTATATTTTTTATTTGTTCAATATAACTTCTTCCTATTTTAATTGTAGCTTCTATTCCTTCTTTTTCTGAACTATATGTTTCTTCATTTAATTTTTTATTATTACTTTCTATTTCCATTTGTTCCTTTTTTAAACTTAAGTAGTCATCATAGACTTCATCATTTAACATAAAATAAGTTTTTTCTTCATCTATATGGCCTTCTAAAAACATACCTAAATCAATCATTTTACTTAGGTCTTTAACGACAAAACTCTCTTTCTCTTTATAAAATTTCGCTAAGTCTTTAATTAAGAAAAAACTATTATTGCCAATAATTTTTACATAATTTTTAAAACGCTTTACTCTTTTTCTTAAATTTATTCCTCTTATTAATAAACTTAAACTTACTATAAATAATACAAGTAAAATCCACATAATAATATGGCTATCTATGATAACAATACTACTCAATAATTTCTTAAATACTAAAATTATCAATGCTGAAAAACCATAAACTAAGCTTCCAATCGCACCAAATAATATATACAGTATTCCTGATATACTTCCAGCTGGTCTTTTACTAATATATGTTGATACATCCTTCTTAGGTTTTTTATTTAAACTCATATGTTTTTCACCATACCCATTAAGCTTTGATTTAAATTGATTTAAGGTATCCTCAGTTTTGTCGTTTATATCTCTTTTCAAATTAACAAAATCTACTGCTTTAAGTGCATTGCTAACTGTAGACATAATTTGATCTTCTAACTTAGAAAAATCCTTTTTATCCATTATCTTGCCTCCAGATTATTTTTCTTATAATTAATATAACTCTCGATATATACTATACCCTTATGTTAATATTTTAAGTTTATTATATCTTATAATCTAACTAATTGTAACTGCTAACTTAAAATGAATCTAATAACTATATTATTACTTATGATACAATACATTTGATTATAAAAATAGCCTTAGGCAAATTATGTTAATGCCTAAAGCTAAATCCTTACTTACTTGTGGTACGGTTTTCCGTACCTTACTCTACGGAGCACGGTTATGTATCCTGATATGAACGCTGGCTGTAATCTTCTAACTTCATCTGTAAAATGTACATGATCACAATATATATTTTCACCTAGGTTCTTGGTAAAATGATATAAATCTATAAAATCAATATTCTTATTGTTCATTACATTTTTAGCTATCTTATTGTAAGCTTTCAAGTCTCTATTATATCTTAAAAATCCTTCTTTTCTTGAATTATGTACATCATCAATAAGTGGTGTTGTACCTACCCATATAACTTTGTTTGATAAACTTTTAGCTATATCAATTATTTCATTTAAGTTAGTTTCATACTCATGTTGATTTATTTTTATTTTGTTTAAATATCGGTCTATTCTAATATCATGCATTCCACAATTAATAATTAAAACATCATACTTAGTTTGTTTTAGCTTTTCTTCTTTTAGATATTCTAAAACCATTGCACTATCTCCAGAATTAGCTCCTATTGGTTTATCTAACTCAGTTAAAGCTTAATCCATTCCTCTTTTCCTATCATACTTAAATTTATCCTTTATCATTTCTTTTAAATATGGTCCATAATGAATTGATATGCTATCCCCTATAACAAATATACTTCTATCTCTCATTCACTTATCACCTCTCTATCAAAGTATGAGTATTTTAATCATATATCTTTTACTCATATTTTATGTTCTACTATCTAAGTAAATTTTATATCCGTAGATGGATGGCTACGGAGGTTTTGGACGTTTTACCCTCCCTGGGTTGTTGGTGATTTTCACTAAACTCAAAGGAGGTGGTATCGGATATGCTTGAATTCTTATTAATAACAGTACTTTTAGTTATTATTGTTAGTTTTACTAGCAAAAGTAACATATTTTTTAATTACATACGAATTAAAGTTAAAGTAATCGGACTTGATATAGAAATAAAAAGCAAAGAAAAAAGCACTCCATCCAGCAAAGATCAGTGCTAATTCTTTAATGCTAATTTTTATTAACTTATTCCGATAGCCCTAAAACATAAATAAATGTTCTAAGGATGCTTAGTGTTGGCGCACTAAGCATTTTTTATTTATATAATTATTATATCAGATTTAAATTCAAAATAAACTATAATTTTTTAATTTTAACCGTTATCCCTTACTTGTGATACGGTTCACTGTTTTTAATTCTAAAAATCACACTATATTCTATTCACCTTAGTTTCTAAAGCTGCATTCATAACAGCTTTAGCTACATTAGTAGCTACCTTCTCATCAAAAGCACCTGGAAGTATATATTCAGGAGAAATTTCATCATCACTTATAGTATTTGCTATAGCATAAGCTGCTGATATTTTCATTTCTTCATTTATATCACTTGCTCTAACATCTAAAGCCCCTCTAAATACTCCAGGGAATGCAAGCACATTATTTACTTGGTTAGGGAAATCACTTCTTCCTGTACCAACTACTAAGGCACCTCCTGCTTTTGCTTCTTCTGGCATTATTTCTGGTGTTGGATTAGCCATAGCCAATACCATAGATTTTTCATTCATAGTTGCTACCATTTCCTTAGTCATAGCTCCCGGTCCTGATACTCCTATAAATATATCTTTTCCTTTTATAACTTCTGCTAAAGTACCTTCTTCATTTCTTATATTTGTTATATCTAGCATCTCTTTTTGAGCCCAGTTTAAATTATCCATTTTTTCATTTAAAGCTCCTGCTTTGTTGCAGAATATTAAGTTCTTGATGTTCATGCTAAGTAATATTTTTCCTATAGCCATACCTGCTGCTCCCGGTCCATTTATTACTACTTCTAAATCTTCTATTTTTTTGTTAGCTAGTTTTACATAGTTTATTACTGCTGCTGCAACAACTATTGCTGTACCATGTTGATCATCATGGAATACTGGTATATCTAATTCTTTTTTTAATTTTGCTTCTATTTCAAAGCATCTAGGAGAACTTATATCTTCTAAATTTATTCCTCCAAATACTGGTTCTAATTGCTTAACTATGTTTACTATTTCATCTACTTCTTGAGTTTTTAGACATATTGGAAATGCATCAACACCTGCAAATTCCTTGAATAATAGTGCCTTTCCTTCCATAACTGGTATAGATGCATCTGCTCCTATATTCCCTAGTCCAAGGACAGCACTACCATCACTTACTACTGCTACCATGTTTCCTTTTGATGTATATTTATATACGTCTTCCTTATTTTTATGTATTTTTCTACAAGGTTCTGCTACACCTGGTGTATAAGCAGTAGATAAGTCATCTCTAGTTTTAACTCTAACCTTGCTTTCTACACTTATTTTCCCTCTATTTTCTTCATGCATTGTTAATGCTAATTCTGAGTAGTTTTTATTATTTTGCATATTGCTCTCTCCCTTTTTCATATATGTTGTTCCCGTAACTATCTATTGCTACTATTAATTGTAGGTCCTTTACTTCTAATTTTCTTACAGCTTCTGCTCCTAAATCTTCATAAGCTATTACTTCACAACTAGTAATAGAGTTAGAAATATATGCACCTGCTCCACCTATTGCAGCTAAGTACACAGCTCCATATTTCTTCATACCTTCTATTACTGTTTCATTTCTTTTTCCTTTTCCTATCATGATTCTAAGTCCACGTTCTAAAAGCGGTATTGTTAAATCATCCATTCTATAACTTGTAGTAGGTCCTGCTGAACCTATTATTTCACCCGGTTTACTTGGTGTTGGTCCTACATAATATATTCCTTGATCCTTCACCTCAAAAGGCAAGGCTTCTCCATCATTTATGCACTCAATCAATCTCTTATGAGCTGCATCTCTTCCTGTATATATGATACCACTTATACTAACTACATCCCCACAAGTTAGTTTGCGTACACGTTCTTCACTTATTGGCATTTGCAATTTTATCATATGCGCCTCCTATATAGTAATTTTTTTGTGTCTTGATGCATGACAATTTATATTTACTACTACTGGCAGACCTGCTATATGAGTTGGGAATGTTTCTATATTTACAGAAAGTGCAGTTGTATTTCCACCTAAACCTTGAGGTCCAATGCCTAGATTATTTATTTTTATTAATAACTCTTTTTCTAAATCAGAAATCATCTCGTCTTTATGATGTTCTCCTATATTTCTAAGTAATGATTTTTTAGCTATTTGGGCACATTTATCTACGGTGCCACCAATTCCAACCCCTACTACTATTGGAGGACATGGGTTTGGGCCTGCTTCACTTACAGTATCGATTATAAATTGTTTTATTCCTTCTATTCCATCTGATGGTTTAAGCATTTTTAGCTTACTCATATTTTCACTACCAAATCCCTTTGGAGCAAATTCTATAGTTAATTCATTTCCTTTTACTATGTCATAATGAATAATTG
>NZ_JBOFOR010000125.1:0-2413 GCF_051659545.1 Romboutsia sp.
GAAGCTGCAAAGAACCTGAGAAAATAATTACATACAGCGATTTAAATCCGATAGATTTAATAGAGTATCTAGAAGATAAAAATTATATACTATTATCAGATGAAGAGGAGAAGAAACACAGGATTATACCAGCTAAAGAAATAGTTGATATACGTGAAATAAAAAGTAAATTAAAAGGAGAAAGAAAATATAGATATGATGGGGTAAAAAAGTATAAACCTGAAATAGATGATTATATATTTTCTTACAGATTAATAATAAAGTAATTAATATAAATGATATATTTATAAATCTATGATAACTACAAAATAAGTATCAGTACATATAGCTGGTACTTATTTTTATGCTAAAATAATAATAAAGATATATGCATTTCATTAACTAAAATAAAAGGGGATATAATATGGGATTACTAAAATTATTTAATAAATTAAATACAAAAAACGAAGAATCACAACTATCATTTATACCAAAAGATATAATCGACTTACTATGGTTTAAAGATGGTCCAAATAAAAACTACACTGAAAAGTCTAAAAGTCAGAAAATAAACATAGGTGGAGTAGTATTTTCAATAACCACATCCTATAGCACAGAACCAAGCCTAATAAGCACTACAGAGAAAATAGTAAAACCATCAACTTCAGACATAGAACCACCAGGGTATTATCCATCCTACGAAAGACTAACACCTAACCAGCGATACATATATCTTGACTGGTTAAAAAATATAGACAATGAAATAGATATAAGCTATGTATTCATATTCTACTATGGGCTAGAAAGACATCTTTTTACAAGTGATTTTATAAAAGCATGGGATACTATAAATAGATTGAGAAAACATCATAAAAATAATTCTTTTACACAATATTCCATAAATGCACTAATAGCTAGTTGTATTGTCCATAATAGACCAGATCTATTTATACAACTATTACAAAACACAGATTACATAGATGATTTAGTAGTGTCTGATTTATATTTACTTGCAAAACATAAACTAGGTGGAGAAATTACACCAAAAGAAATAATGAAAATAGCAAGTAAAGTTGGATTTAAAAATAACAGATATTTAAAAAATGATGCTTTAATATTTGAAAATGAATTAATAAATATAATGATAGAAAGATTCAATAAACCAGGAATAGAGTTATCTAATATAGACCTATACAAATGCCCATTAGAATCTGTGGCAATTATGGCAAACTATTCAATGGATAACAATCAAAGAATAGTTAATCTTCCAAGTATAATAGATAATGAAGAATTTAAAAGTCTTGTAAATGAACTATTAATACAAGCTCATGAAAATACAAAATCAAAAATAAAAGAAATAAGAAAAAATGGTGGATACGTTCCTGTAGTAAATAATAATATTAAACCTAAAGTAAAAAAGAAAGCAGAGAAAATATATGATAAAAGCGTACTATTTGAAGCAATAGATACTAGTATATTTGATGAAAATGAAGGATACTATCTAAATTATATATGCCCAAACTGCAATGAAAAAATTGAAAAAATGCCAGTAACAAAATGCAAATGTTCTTATTGTAAAAAAGACATTCTCATAAAAAATAGTATTTTTACAGGTGAAAAGATAGCAATAACAGCAGATGAAAATATAAAAATGAATAACATAAAGAATGAACGTGTACGTAGGAACTTTATAACTAATAACATCACTAACCATCAACTAGATATATATAAAATAAAAAAAGAAGTAGATACAAAAGGAATAATTATTGAAGAAGTATTAATAAAAGAAATTGAACAAATTGCTTTAGATAATAAAATAGCAAATGAGTTAGGAATATATAGATGTAATCTATTAGATATTGGCAAAATATATGAACGTATAGGAAAATTAGAAAAAGCTTTAGAACTTTATTTACTAGTATGTTTCTATGACTTAAATGGTGCATCTAATTCTTATGTACGCTTTAATAGAGAAGATATATTTTTAGCTCCAGCTATTATAGAGTGGATAAATAAAATTAGTAAATTATTAAAATTAAGTCAAGAGGATATAGAAGCTAGATATAGATTGATTACAGGCAAATATACGGAAGAGGATATGTTTATGAAGGAAAGTATTGCTTTAACATGTATTAAAAAAGCTTTATATGAAGGTGTAAATATAAGAGGATCATATAGTGAAGTTCTTGAACAAATTATTGAGACTACAAATGTATAAATTTTAGATGGAGACTTTGCTATAGGGGGGCACTATTTTGAATAATTTAAAAAATCCATTTGGTTTAGTGAATAGTAGACTAAAGCATGTAAAAAATATTAATAAGGGTGTTAATGATATAATATGCCCAGAATGTGGTGAAAAATTAATCCTTAAAGATGGCAGATTTATGATAAAACATTTAGCACATAAATTGAATAATGGTGATGATTGTTC